>JAOAFH010000184.1 GCA_026416355.1 Clostridiales bacterium
AGTTCTACATACACATAGTACAACAGGACTTGCACCAATTACATACCTAAAAGCTGTTGAAGCTGGAGTAGACTGCATTGACACTGCAATAAGCTCATTCTCTGGTGGAACTAGCCAACCTGCAACAGAATCAATAAACTATGCACTAAAGGATTTAGGATATGAAACTGGGCTTAATGAAAAAATACTAAAGGAAATAAACGACCACTTTAAAAAGATCAAGGATAAATATGTTGAATCAGGACAACTTAATCCATTTGTTTTAGGAACTGACACAGATGCACTTGTTTATCAAGTTCCTGGTGGTATGCTATCAAACCTTATCTCACAACTTAAAGAACAAAAGGCTCTTAATAAATTAGATGAAGTTCTACTTGAAGTTCCAAGAGTTCGTGAGGATTTAGGATATCCTCCACTTGTAACTCCAATGAGCCAAATGGTTGGAACACAAGCTGCGTTAAATGTATTACAAGGTGAAAGATATAAAATTGTTTTAAAGGAAGTTAAAGCATATATAAAAGGCGAATATGGAAAAGCACCCGGAAAAATAAATGAAGATTTGATAAAGAAGGTTTTAGGAGATGATAGACCTCTTGAAATTAGATTTGCAGATACATTAGAGCCAATATTTGAAAAGACAAAGGAAGAAATAAAGGACTTTGCAAAAACTGATGAGGATGTACTATCCTATCTTCTATTCCCTCAAGTTGCAGAAAAATTTTTAAAGGAAAAGTACTCAGATAAACCAAAGGAAAAAACTATTAACTACAAAATCGAAGCTATATAAAATAAAAGCCCCACAGGGGCTTTTATTTTATATAAACTCCACATATCTTCCAAATACCCATCCATCATCTGTCTTATACCATCCATCTAATATTGAGTAAATATTTATTATTTCACCATACTTATAAGCCTTTAATATAGGTGCCTGTGTAGATGGGCCTTTTCTCACATTAAGACCAGATTTTGCAATAACCTTTCCCTTTTTAACCTCCATTATATCTATTCCCAAAGCATTTCCTATTCCCTTTGCAATGGCCAATGCAATTTTTTGTTGCATTTTATCATCCGAAAGAACCTTTTCTTCTCTTGGGTTACTTATAAAAGCAATTTCCACCAAACATGCAGGCATATTGGTATTTTTTATTACATAAAAACTAGCTGTTTTTACTCCTCTTTTTACAAATCCCATTGTTTCTGTTATTTTATTTAATATTTCCTCTGCCATGTTTTTAGCCTTACTTCTTATTGTATAAATAAAAACTTCACTACCTTGGGCATTGCTGTTTTCTGCTGCATTACAATGTATGCTTATAAAATAATCTGCACCACTATTATTAGCTATTTCAACCCTTTTTCTTAAACTTTCACTACTGTTTCTTCCAAGCAAATCATCTTCTTTTCTTGTATATTCTACATCAATACCGTTGTTACTTAATATTTCTCCTAAATACAAAGCCACCTTTAAATTAACATCCTTTTCTTTTAAACCTGATGGTCCAACAGCCCCAGCATCTTGTCCACCATGTCCAGCATCTATGCAAATCTTCATATTAATCCCCCCTTATACAGTATATTCACTTAATAAATTGTTGCTAACAGAAAAAATTACATAAAAAAGGGAACATCCGAAGATGCTCCCTTTTTTTGTTTGTAGGTTATTACTTACCAGCTAGATTTCTTTCATAAGCCTCAACCATTTTCTTTACCATGTAGCCACCTACTGTTCCACATTCCTTAGAAGTCATATTTCCCCAGTATCCTCCATCTGGAACCTTTACTCCTACTTCGTTAGCTACTTCATATTTAAATTGGTTAAGACCCTTCTTAGCTTCTGGTACAACCTTTTGATTTTTACCTGTTGTATTCATTCTTTTCACCTCCTGTTTTGTTCTGTTACTATTAATTTAACCATTTCGCCTCTATATATTCAGGGAACTAGAAGAAATACTGTATGTAGTTATTTAAAAATACTTTTTTTGTTAATAAAAAATAACATAAACATGTCATAATTTTATTTATTTTGCATCTATTTAGATACTATAATTATTATTAAATAGGGTCTTTATTTAATTAATTAAAAATTGGAGGGGTTATTATGGCAACTAAAAAAATAGCTATATTAACAGGTGGCGGTGACTGTCCTGGGCTTAATGCTGTTATTCGTGCCGTAACTAGAACAGCTATTTTGAAGTATGGTTATGAGGTTATAGGGTACAGATATGGTTATAGGGGGCTTTATAAAAACGATTTTATTCCATTAACACTTGATACTGTATCAGGAATACTTCATAAGGGTGGAACAATACTTTATAGTTCAAATAAAGACAACCTTTTTGACTACCAAGTTGAAGAGAATGGAAAGATGGTTAAGAAGGATGTTTCTGATGTTGCAATTGAAAACCTAAAAAAAGAAGGCGTTGATGTTTTAGTTGTTATTGGAGGAGATGGAACTTTAACTAGTGCAAGGGACTTTGCTAGAAAGGGTGTAAAGGTTATTGGAATTCCAAAGACAATAGACAATGACCTTTCATCAACTGACCTTACATTTGGTTTCTATTCTGCCATTGATGTTGCAACTGACGCACTTGATAGACTACACACAACAGCTGAATCACATCATAGAATTATGATACTTGAAGTTATGGGAAGAAATGCAGGTTGGATTGCCCTATACTCTGGTATCGCTGGTTCTGCAGATGTTATATTAATACCTGAAATTCCTTATAGCATTGATAAAGTTGTAGAAAAGATTGAACAAAGAAAATCACAAGGTAAACCGTTTAGTATAATTGTTATTGCAGAAGGTGCAAAACCTAAAAACGGAGAGGTTGTTGTAAACAAAATTGTTGAAGATAGTCCAGACCCAATAAGACTTGGTGGTATTGGAAACAAGCTTGCAGCTGATCTTGAAAAGCTAATTAAGAGCAATGAAATAAGATGTGCTGTACTTGGACATATTCAAAGAGGCGGAAATACATCTACATTTGATAGAATACTTTCAACTAGATACGGTGTTGCAGCAGTTGAACTTATTAATAAAGAAAAGTTTGGAAATATGGTATGTCTAAAGGGTGATACTATAGAATATGACTCACTTGAAAATGTAATAGGAAA
>JAOAFH010000082.1 GCA_026416355.1 Clostridiales bacterium
ACATTAGATTGTTTAAGGATTTAAGTGTTCTTGATATTGTGCTTATTGCAAATCACATTCGAATAAAATCAGGTCTATTTGAATCGGTACTTAGATTACCTAGATATATAAAGGAAGAAAAAAATATGATTGAAAAGTCTATGGAGCTCTTAAAACTACTTGAACTTGATAAATTTAAAGATGAAAAGGCAAGTTCTCTTCCCTATGGTATGCAAAGAAGGCTTGAGATAGCAAGAGCACTTGCAACTGAGCCAAAACTATTATTGCTAGATGAGCCAGCTGCGGGTATGAACCCAAAGGAAACAGAGGAATTAAATGATTTTATTTTAGATATAAAGAAAAAGTTTAATTTAACTGTTCTATTGATAGAACATCATATGCAGCTTGTTATGGGCATATCAGATAGGATATATGTTTTAGATTATGGAAAGATTATAGCAGAAGGAACTCCAAAGGAAATTCAAAACAATAAAAGGGTAATAGAGGCATACCTAGGGGGTGATGAAATTGCTTAAAGTAGAAAATTTGAAGGTTAACTATGGTGGAATTGAAGCCCTAAAGGGAATTAGCTTTGAGGTAAAAAATGGGAATATTGTCTCCTTAATTGGAGCAAATGGTGCAGGAAAAAGCACAACATTAAAATCAATAGTTGGTCTTGTTAAAGCAAAGGAAGGTAGCATAAAGTATGAAGATAATAATCTACTTTCTGTTGATACTAAAAACATAGTTAAAAATGGAATAACATTAGTCCCAGAGGGTAGAAGGGTATTTGCAAATTTAACAGTTTTAGAAAACTTAAAAATAGGTGCATTTACAAGAAATGATAAAGAAATAGATAAGGATATAGAATGGGTATTTAGCTTATTTCCAAGGCTAAAAGAAAGAACATGGCAACTTGCGGGGACACTTTCAGGAGGAGAGCAACAGATGCTTGCTGTTGGTCGTGCCTTGATGTCAAGGCCAAAACTTTTAATGATGGATGAACCATCCCTTGGGCTTGCTCCTATTATTGTTCAAGAGATATTCAATATAATTAAGGAAATAAAAAATCAAGGTGTAACTGTTTTATTAATTGAACAAAACGCCAATGCAGCACTTAAGATAGCTGACTATGGATATGTACTAGAAACAGGAAAAATTATTATAGAGGGAAGTGGAAAGGAGCTTCTTGAAAACAAACAGGTTAGAGAAGCATATTTGGGGAAAATAAGTTAACTTTAGGTGTTCTTCACCTAGGGTTAACTTATTTTATGTTTTGTCTTCAAGTATATTTTTATTTAAAATGGCTATAATATTTTATGTGTATCAAATGGTTAATTTCATAATAAAAAGAAAAAAAGAGAATTTAAGCGAAAATAATAGATAATTAAACTAAAACTAAGATAATATGCCATATAACTTGATTTAGATAAAATTTACAGAGTTGATTATAAAATAAAAAATATTTAATATTATAAGTGTGATTAGCACTCAAACTCAATGAGTGCTAATAAATAAGATTCTAATAAATTTACATAAAAATATTGTCTAAGGAGGGGTTTAAATGAATCTTAGACCACTAGGTGACAGAGTAGTAATCAAAAAGATTGAAGCAGAAGAAACTACAAAGAGCGGTATAGTTTTACCTGGTTCAGCAAAGGAAAAGCCACAAATGGCTGAGGTTGTTGCCGTAGGACCAGGAGGAATGGTTGACGGTAAAGAAGTTAAAATGGAACTAAAAGTAGGAGATAAGGTTATTTTCTCAAAATATGCAGGAAACGAAGTAAAAATCGATGGAGAAGAATATACAATCCTAAGACAAGATGACATTTTAGCAATAGTAGAATAATTTTAAAAGGGGGTATTAGTCATGGCAAAGGAAATTATGTTTGGTGAAGACGCAAGACGTGCAATGCAAAAAGGTGTTGATAAGCTTGCTAACACTGTTAAAATAACTCTTGGACCAAAGGGAAGAAACGTTGTTTTAGATAAGAAATTTGGTGCACCACTTATAACAAACGATGGTGTATCAATAGCTAGAGAAATAGAATTAGAAGATCCATATGAAAATATGGGTGCACAACTTGTTAAGGAAGTTGCTACAAAGACTAACGATGTTGCTGGTGATGGTACTACAACTGCAACACTTCTTGCACAAGCAATCATTAGAGAAGGTCTAAAGAATGTAACAGCTGGTGCAAACCCAATGCTAGTTAGAACTGGTATTAAGAAGGCTGTTGATGTAGCAGTTGATGAAATCAAAAAGATTTCAAAGCAAGTTAACGGAAAAGAAGATATAGCAAGAGTTGCAGCAATTTCAGCAGCTGATGAAGAAATTGGTCAACTAATAGCTGATGCTATGGACAAAGTAGGTAACGAAGGTGTTATCACTGTTGAAGAATCAAAGACAATGGGAACTGAACTTGAAGTTGTTGAAGGTATGCAATTTGATAGAGGATACATCAGCCCATACATGGTAACTGATGCAGAAAAGATGGAAGCTGTATTAGATGATGCATTCATACTAATTACAGACAAGAAGATATCAAACATCCAAGACATTCTACCAGTTCTTGAACAAATCGTTCAACAAGGTAGAAAGCTACTTATCATAGCCGAAGATGTTGAAGGAGAAGCTCTTGCAACACTTGTTGTTAACAAGCTAAGAGGAACATTTACTTGTGTTGCTGTTAAAGCTCCTGGCTTTGGTGACAGAAGAAAGGAAATGCTACAAGATATAGCTATCCTAACTGGTGGTCAAGTAATTTCAGAAGAACTTGGAAGAGACCTAAAGGAAGCAGACATTACAATGCTTGGACGTGCTGAAAGAGTTAAGATT
>JAOAFH010000099.1 GCA_026416355.1 Clostridiales bacterium
TGATGTTCATCTAAATCTATTATCTCATAATAAAATGTGTTACTTGAATCTATATTTGTTTTGTGTACCAATTCTAGTTCTTCTAAAACCTCAAGATTTCTATAAACAGTTGAAA
This sequence comes from Clostridiales bacterium, assembly GCA_026416355.1. Taxonomy (GTDB): domain Bacteria; phylum Bacillota; class Clostridia; order Clostridiales; family Caloramatoraceae; genus Thermobrachium. The sequence continues at coordinate 116 of JAOAFH010000099.1, forward strand.
AATTTGTTTGGGCACACTTTTCTTTAGATAGATTTAATATCTCTTCGGCAGACAAAAACTTGCCAATGTTTTCACACAAAACCTCTATAATAGCTCTTCTTTGGGATGTCATTTTATATCCATTGCATTTTAATATTTCTTCTAATTGTAGAATATCCATACTAACACTCTCCAAATTAGTTTTCAGGTGGGGCAATAAATACATTAACCAAAAATGCAATAACAATTCCTATAAGTGTTTCGAACAGTCTTTTGTAGCTATATATAAGTGCATGTTTATTGTCCTTTATATTAAGCATTATGGCTAAAAAAACAATCCCCGCCATAGATATTGTATCATTCCACTCAAGCTTATTACAAATAGAAATTATAATTATAATACCTATTGCTGAGAATATAGCGTTTGTTGGAAAAAGTGTAGCAAAAATAAAACCAAGAAATGCCCCAACAATTGTTCCGAGCATTCTGTTTTTTCCTGTTTCATATGTCTTTTCAATTGAAGATTGCATACAAACAAGTGATGCAATTGCAGCATAAAAAGGATAATCAAGTTTTATTAAACTAGATACAACTATGGATAAAAATACTGCTAAAGCTGTTTTTATGTTTCTCATTCCTATGGTCATTTTTCTTCACCTTTACATCTGTATTTATAAGAAGATTATAATAGATAAATACACATATTTCAAATTTTTAATAAATTAAAAAATTCAATCATTAATTAATAAAACTTCATCATCTTTACATTTTCTAATTATAAGCTTATTATAATCTAAGATACAAATTACAGGTGGTGAAGAGGATGAAAATGTGGGGAGACAAGAGATATTATTCCCTTAACTATTTTCTAAGACAGAAGTTTGGCGAGAAGGTTTTTAAAATATCACTAGATGCTGGTTTTTCATGCCCAAATAGAGATGGAAAGGTGTCAAGTGGAGGATGCATATTTTGTAGTGCTAGAGGTTCAGGCGATTTTGCAGGATGTGGAGATGATTTAGTAAAGCAATTTAATGATATAAAAAATATGATGAATAAGAAGTGGAAGGAAGGAAAATATATACCATATTTTCAAGCCTACACAAATACCTATGCCCCAGTTGATGAGCTAAGAGAAAAATACTATAGTGTTTTAGACTTAGAAGGTGTTGTTGGAATGGCAATAGCAACAAGACCTGATTGTTTAGGGGAAGATGTATTAGATTTATTAAGTGAAATAAATGAGAAAAAATATTTATGGGTTGAACTAGGCCTTCAAACAATACATGAAGATACTGCAAAGCTTATTAATAGAGGATATAGACTTGAAACATATGTGGAGGCAGTAGAAAAACTAAAAGCGAGGAATATAGATGTAGTAACACATGTAATACTAGGCCTTCCTAATGAGGACAAAAAAAGAATGATTGAAACTGTTGAATTTGTTGCAAATACAAATACCCAAGGCATAAAGCTACATCTTTTGCATCTTATGAAGGATACAAAGATGGTGGAGCTTTATGAAAGAGGAGAACTAAAATTTTTAGAGATGGATGAATATGTTGATTTGGTTGTAGACTCAATTGAAAGGCTTCCTGAAACTATGGTTGTCCATAGAATGACAGGAGATAGTCCAAGAAATCTTTTAATAGGCCCTATGTGGAGTTTAAAAAAATGGGAAGTTTTAAATGCAATAGATAAAAGATTTATAGAAAGAGATACATGGCAGGGGAAAAAATATAAAGAATAGGTGTGTCTACGGCACACCTATTCTTTATTGTACTCATCAACAATATTTTGTGCTATTTTCTTGCATGCTGAAGCTTGTGCAATTAGATTTAAAACAGTTAAAAATACAAAAATTCTTTCAAAGTTTTCATCATCAATCTTATTTTCCTTTATAATCTTAGTTAATTTATCTTGCATTTCTTTATTTCTTTCAGCTAGGTCTAATATACTTTCCTTTTGAAGTTCAGTGAAAATCTTATATGCCCCATCCCAAGTTAGTATATCATCTGAATGTTTGTTAATGTCATTGAATGCAAGTTGAAATACCTTTTTAATCTCTTCAGTTGAAAGAATTGGTCTCATATAGCTTAAAAGTATTAGTTGTATTAAATGTTGTTTTGTATAACCTCTTTTTTTGCCATCTTCAGGCTTTGATATTATCTGTGATTTTATATAGTTTTGTATTATATTAGTAGTGTAATTTTCGTCAAATTTATCATTTAGAAAATCAGTTACTTGTGAGATATATAGGTCATAATGTGGGAGGTCATCACATCCAACTACATTAAGTTCATTTATCATATCAAGCATTGTATTAATATTATCCATAGTATCCCTCCTCTAATCTTTCTAACTATATTATATAGTAAAAAATACTATATTACAAGGTATATTGATTAAAAATATTTTTGAAATAATGAGAAATAAAGAGAAAATTAAAGAAAAAAAGAGTAATGTATTTACTGGAAAGATTAAGTGGTTTACCAATACACTAAATAAGTTCATATCAACATTGTAATGTAGTATTAAATACCATATAATAAGATTGTAAGTTCGATATAGCGAGGTGTGAAAATGAGGGTAAAAAGATTTCTGGTTTCTATTTTTTTAGTAGTTGCCTTGATGCTAAGTAGTATTTCAACATTTGCTTTTGCAGCTCCAAGGGCAGGTTCATCGGGGTTTAAATCAGGAGGTTTTAAGTCATCGACACCAAAGATAACAAGCCCAATAAAGCCGTCATCAGGAAGTGGCTTTAAATCAAGTATATTTAAAAAAGCGACACCTAAAGTTACAACACCAAATACAAGTAAAAAATATTCAACATCACAAAAGAGCTATATACCAATACCTTTTCCAATACC
>JAOAFH010000131.1 GCA_026416355.1 Clostridiales bacterium
TTTATAGTTGTATATGGCATAGTTCTTACCTCCGTGTTGTTTATTTGTTTGCAATTTTTATTTAACACGAATTAAGGACTTATGCCAATTTTTATTTTTTGGTAGTATTACCAATTAGACTTTTATTTTTGCATAACTAAAATTAAGTAGTTCTTTATTTACCTCTCTTAACTCATTGACAATTTCACAAGGAAGTACTTTTAGAAGATCACGACAAACTTTTTCGCTTGGAAGTCTATCGACTTCTTTAAATTTCTTATAGCCCTCATCATGTCTTAAATTTTCAGTATGAATAAACCTTGAATATCCAAGGATATTAGCATCAATTAGATATTCAATAATTTCAGCTGTGACAAATATAGCATTAGATGACTTTTTATAGGATACTCCTTTCTCTAACATGGACGATAGTCCTATTATTTGTTTGAATAATTCTAAATAAGTAAAGGTTGCTACAGCAGATACTTTTTTATCATTAAATTTTGACTTTATGTTAAGAAATTTAATTTTTCTCTCAATATTTTTATCTTTTTGTGGTATACTTTTCATAGGGATTTTCTCCTTTCGTTGTGTTTGGCTAAAAAATATTTTATCATGAAATGGAGATAGATCCCTAAAATTCTTTTAAAACGGATATTTAGTAATATCTAAGCCTGTCGACATTACTTGCCGAATTTAAGTTATAACTAATACAAGTAGAAGCTACAATCACCTCTACTTGTATTAGTTACTAATCTAACTTATTTTACAATTATATAAATTATTCTGGTGAAGGGCAGTTGTAACAAGCATTTCCTTCAGCTACTGCTGTCTTAACATTTTCTTGATTCTTAACAAAAAGTTTATTCTCCATTTTTACACCTCCTTAATCTAACATTTTATAATAACTATACTGCAGTAATAGTATTTAAACAACTTGTCTACATTTGTAATTTTACCCCCCCATAATAAAAATGTAAATAATTTCTTTGGTAAAAATTTACAACACAAAATGACAAAAAGTTATCCATTACTATTTTATTATTTAAATCGAGAAATCTGCCAAGAATTGATCACCCATCTTCAACTAACTCATCCTTAATCATTTATTAAATTACAACCTCAATCTCCGTCCCATCAAGCAAACTAACTATTATCTTTTCTCCATCAAATACTGTCATTTTCTCTATTATTCTAAAATACATATCTATATCAAAATCCTATGATTGTTCTGCATCAGCTAAAATCCCCATAAACTGTTTTGCCTTATATCTTACCAATACATTCTCACTTTTAAGTTCTTTCTTCCACTTTTCTATAAAATATTCCTTATTTTCCACCATAGCATTAAAGGTATTTACAAAAGCTTGATATAGAACCTTATCATCTATATGCTTATTCTCACAGCTCTTTTTCCCCTTTACTTTATATTTTTTATTACATCTCCAAACAACCCTTCTTAACCTTTCATCAGTAGAATTCCACACCTTTCTTCCAAAGGCACTGCCGCAGTATCCACAGATAACTCTTCCTACAAAAGGATTATCAACTGTTGCATAATCAAGCTTACCTATATTATATTTTTCTGCAAAATCCCTTCTTCTCTCCATTTCAAGCTGTACTGCTTCCCACATTTCTTTATCTATTATAGCAGGATGGCTTTCTTCAACATAATACATTGGAACTTCACCGTTGTTTACTGCTCTTTTTTTGGTTAAAAAATCAACTGTATAAGTTTTTTGAAGAAGTGCATCACCTTTATATTTTTCATTACTTAAAATCTTTCTTATACTGCTTTCATACCACTTAGGTTTCCCATTCCAGTTAGGAACACCTTCTTCTTCAAGTTCCTTTGCAATTCTGTTTGGACCTTTACCATCAAGGTAGTCCTTGTAATTCTTCTCACAATTTTAGCCTGTTTTTCATTTATCACAAGGTTTCCTTCTTTATCTTTATCATAACCTAAAAAATTTGTATGATTTATATGAAGCTTTCCCTGTTCAAACCTTCTCCTTATACCCCATGTTGAGTTTTCACTTATACTTCTTGATTCATCTTGGGCAAGGGAACTGAGAATAGTAAGCAAAACTTCTCCCTTAGAATCTAAGGTATTGATATTTTCCTTTTCAAATATTACTCCAATGCCTAACTCTTTAAGCTGCCTTACATAATTCAAAGTATCAAGTGTGTTTCTTGCAAACCTGCTTATAGACTTGGTTATTATCATATCTATTTTCCCTGCTCTGCAATCCTCAATCATTTTATTAAACTGCTCACGCTTTTTAGTGTTTGTTCCTGAAATCCCTTCGTCTGCGTAAATTCCTCCGAATTCATAATCTGGATGATTTGTTATATAGGCTGTATAATAAGCTACCTGCGCTTCATAACTTGATAACTGTTCTAATTGGTCTGTTGAAACTCTGCAATAAGCTGCCATTCTCTTTTTCTGCGGCTGTATTTGCTCTGCCAGATTGGTCCTGTTTGCTCTTGCAGGTATAACTGTAATGTTTCTTGCCATCCTTAACTTCCTCCCTTTCAATTATTGGTTCTTCTATATTAAGCCTGCTTATAAC
>JAOAFH010000151.1 GCA_026416355.1 Clostridiales bacterium
GTTAGAGTGCCGGCCTGTCACGCCGGAGGTCGAGGGTTCGAGCCCCTTCTGGGTCGCCATATATGCCGGCTTAGCTCAATTGGCAGAGCAACTGACTTGTAATCAGTAGGTTGTAGGTTCAAGTCCTATAGCCGGCTCCATAAAAAGCAAGGATATACCTTGCTTTTTTTATTTTTTGTTGTAAAATATATATAAATACAAGTGTAATTACAGTAAAAAATACTATTTAATTTCAAAAGAAGGAAAGTAGAAATGTATAGGATAAGACAGTTTATTTGGGCTTTATTTGCAAAGTTTACAAAAGAGGATGAAGCTTTTGTTAATGCATACTTAAATGAATATGAACAGGAGCTATTTAAAAAATTAAAAGAATCAGAGAAGGTTCACTCAGTTAGGGTGGCAAAGGAAGTTATAAATAGGTCGGTAGATGAAAACCTTTATGACATTCGTTTAATAAAAGCAGCTCTTCTTCATGACATAGGTAAAATTGATGGTGGACTTAATATAATAAATAAGTCAATCATAACAATACTCAACAAACTGTTTCCTAAAGCTTTAAAAAAGCTTTATAAAATAAAATTTATTAGGGTATATTATGAACATCCAGAGATTGCAGTTACATATCTAGATAATTACGATGACTATACAAAATTTTTAATTAAAAATCATCATAATTACCATATAAACGATAAAAAGTTAAGAATACTTCAAGAAGTTGATTGTAATAACTAATATTTATATAATATAAATTGCAATAGTTTTAATATTTGTAAAATGCCCTAATAAAATTATAGGAGGATTTACTATGGAGTATAGGATTCTAATTGTTGACGATGAAGAAAATCTAGTTAAGGGTATTAAGTACAATCTAGAGCTTGATAACTACAGTGTTGATGTTGCGTATGAGGGGGAAGACGCTTTAAGAAAAATTGGCGAAAACATCTATAATCTAATTATTTTAGATATTATGTTACCTAAAATAGATGGACTAACATTACTTAAAAAGATTAGGGAAAGATCTTCTGTGCCAGTTATAATGTTAACTGCTAAAGGAGAAGACGAAGACAAGGTACTTGGGTTTGAATATGGGGCTGATGATTACTTAACAAAGCCATTTAATATATTAGAGCTTAGAGCTAGAATAAAGGCGCTTTTAAGAAGAACATATGATATTGTTGCCAACAAAGGAGATATCGTAAAAGCTGGGGATATCATGATTGATGTACCTTCAAGAAAGGTTAACATAGGTGGTAAACCAGTAGATTTAACATCAAAGGAATTTGATATTCTATTCCTACTAGTTACTAACCCAGGAAAAATATATAGCAGAGATACTCTGCTTGAAATAATTTGGGGTTATGATTACTATGGAGATTCTAGAACAGTTGACGTTCACATTAGAAGACTTAGAGAAAAGATAGAAAAAGATCCTAGTAACCCACAATATGTACTAACTAAGTGGGGAGTTGGTTACTATTATAAGGGATAATGCTATTAGAAATTCAGTTAAACTTAAACTAACAATTACATATGTTGCAATACTAACTGTGTGTTTAGCTTTGATTAATATATTTGTTTTTCTTAGCATGAGAAAGGAATATATCTCAGATAAAAAATCAAATATATTTTTATATCAAAGAACTATTGCAGATGTGGCTTATGAGGCGGACTTAAATAAAACGCCTCTTTTTAACATTACTATGGAAACAATATCAAAACAATCCAATTCCCGTATATATGTAATAGATAAGAACTACATAGTTAGAGCAGATTCTATGGGTGAAAGGGAGAATACCTATTATCAAAATCCAGAGGCTAAAAAGGCAATAGAAGGAGATAGGACATTTAAATTAAGGGGATTTTTAAGAAATAGCTACCTAAGCATTGCAACCCCAATACATAGTGGAGATGAAGTTATAGGGGCGGTTGTATTTATATCTCCAATTGAGGACATATACGATAGAATAATTGTTATACAAAAAAGAGTTTTTACAATATCGGTATTTATATTAGCTTTGGTTACTTTGATTGGATATTTTATATCAGTATATATTACAAAACCAATTGATAATGTTGTAGATGCAATTGAATCAATGGCAGAAGGAGAGCTAAAGCAAAGAGTTGAAGTTAAGGGAAATGATGAAATAGCAAAGCTCTGTATGGCATTTAACAACATGAATGAAAAAATAATAAAGATAGACAATGAAAGACGACAGTTTGTTGCAGATGCATCCCATGAGCTTAAGTCACCTCTTGCAAGCATGAATGTTTTGGTAGAATCATTAATATCAAGTAATTGTGAGAACAAAGAGCTTACGATGGAGTTTTTAAATGACATCCATAGTGAAATAGGAAGGCTATCTAACATAGTTAGCAATTTACTTGAACTTACTAAACTAGAGGGTAGTTTTGGGCTAAAGGTTGATAAATTTGATTTAAACAGTGTTTGCTTAGAAGTTGTAAAAAGGGTTGGTTTTATTGCTAAAACCAAAAATGTAGATATACTATATGATGGTGAAAAGATAGAAATAGAGGCAAATAGAGATAATATATTTAGGGCAATATATAATGTGGTCGAAAATGCTGTTAAGTATTCATCGGAATATAGTACAGTTGATTTTTGGATTGAAAAGGAATTAAACTATGTAAAAATACATGTTAAAGATAATGGGGTAGGTATTCCAGAAGATGAAGTTCCTAAAATATTTGATAGATTTTATAGAGTTGATAAAACTAGAGATAGAAAAACGGGTGGAAGTGGTCTTGGGCTTTCAATTGTATATGAAATAATTAAAAAGCATAACGGTTATATTGATGTAGAAAGTAGAGTGGGGGAAGGGACTGAGTTTATAATTTCAATTCCTTATGTTTTTCAAGGATAGGAGAGGATTATATGAAGAATAAACTTATTTTCCTTCTTCTTACTCTTTCTATTTTTATAATGTCTTGTGGTGAGAAGAAGCCAACATACAATGTTAAAATTATCTTATATGAAATAGGAGAAGATAATAGCTATTTAAAGCCAATAGAATTTGAAGCAGGGTTTATAGATCCAATAGAATATACAGTTGCAAGAAGTGAAATAGAAAAGCTTAAGGAAAATAACGTAGTAGATAGGTCTGTTAAACTAAAATCAGCAAAAAGAGAAAATACTGTTGTATATTTAAAGATAAACAAAGAAATAGGAGATATGAAAAGCGATAAAAACCTTCCAATATATGCAATAGTAAACGCCATAACAGAAATACCTAATACAGAAAAAGTAGTAATTCAAACAAATAAGGCAAGTTATACATATATAAGAAATAGAAATCTATTAAAGAGAGACAAAAAGTTAAACCCTGCAGAAGTTTTATACAAGCAGATGATGTATGAAAAAGAGGGAAACTTCTTTAATGCATATCTTTTAATGTCTGATGAGGGTTTAAATCCAGATAAAAAAAGCTATCAAGATTATTATAAAGAAATACTTGAGGTATATCAGCTTGGGTTTACAAATCAGGAGTTTAAGGTTAAAGAATATAAAATAGAAGGCAATATAGCAAAAGTTAAGGTAGTATTTTATACTCCTGAGGGAGAGGTGCCGCTTCAATTTAGGTGTGTTAATATAGAAGGGGCATGGCTTGTGGACTGGTTGACATCTCAGGTTAATATGTAGGAGGAAAGTATGAGGGGAGAAGAAAGAAGAAGTGCAATATTAAATAAGTTAAAACATTCAGACTCACCTATAAAAGGTGGGGATTTATCTAAAGAATTTAATGTTAGTAGACAAGTGATTGTTCAAGATATAGCATTACTTAGGGCAGAGGGAAACGACATTATTGCAACACCTCAAGGATATGTATTAATGTCTCCAACTAGCCATTTTATAAAAAAAGTTATAGCTGTAAAACACAGTGAGGATGACATAGAGGAGGAACTTAAAACAATTGTATCATTAGGTGGAAGAATACTAGATGTTACAATAGAACACAAGATATATGGAGAAATAACAGGGAAACTAATGCTAAAATCAATCTATGATGTTGAGATGTTTATAAAAAAATTAAAGGACGAAAATGTGAAACCTTTATCTAAGCTAACTGAAGGGGTTCACATACATACAATAGAAGCTGATAACGAAAGGGATATGCAAAGAATATTGAATGCTTTAAGAAATAAGGGTTTCATTGTTGAATAATATTTGCAATCATGAGAAAATTATGGTAAAATTGCTATTGTATTAATTTGAAAGGTGGGGGAACCATGGATATTAGAGCTAGAAAGCTTGCAGAAGTTATCTTAAAGTATTCATTTGATTTAAAGCCAGGTGATAAACTTTTGATAAGTGGTGGAGAAGAAACAATACCATTTATAAAGGAAGTTTATAGAGAGGCTGTTAAAATGGGAGTATACCCACAGGTTGATTTAGGAATTGAAGAGCTTACAGAGATACTTTTAAAGTACGGAAATGATGAACAAATAGCATATGTTCCAGAGTCAGCTAAAAAGGCATTTGAATCTGTTGACGCAATCCTAACTGTTTGGGGAGAAAAAAATACAAGAATGCTCACTAATGTTGACGCTTCTAAGATGAAATTAAGATCAAGGGGAAGACGTGAACTTATAGATATATTTGAAAGAAGAATGGCAAGTGGTGAGCTAAAGTGGTGTGGAACACTTTATCCAACACAGGCAAATGCACAAGAGGCAAGCATGTCACTTGAGGAATATGAAGACTTTGTATATGGTGCAGGTTACATAGATACAGAAAATCCAATAGAAAAATGGCAAGAAGTTAAAAAGGAACAAGATAGAATATGCAAAATCCTTGATACTAAAAAGGAACTAAGAATAGTATCTAAAGATACAGATATAAAGATGAGTATAGAAGGAAGAAAATGGGTTAACTGTTGTGGAGATCAAAACTTCCCAGATGGAGAAGTATTCACAAGCCCTGTTGAAGATAGTGTTGAGGGATATATTAGATTTTCATTCCCAGGGATATATGCAGGACGTGAAATTGAAGATATTAGACTAAGATTTGAAAAGGGTAAGGTTGTTGAGGCAACTGCTGCAAAGGGAGAGGAGTTACTTCTTCAACTACTAGATACAGATGAAGGAGCAAGATTCTTAGGAGAAGTTGCAGTTGGAACAAACTACGGAATAAAGAGATTTACAAAGAACATGCTATTTGATGAAAAAATAGGAGGAACTGTTCACCTAGCAATAGGTCGTGGTTTCCCTGAGGCAGGTTCAAAAAATTCATCTGCAATTCACTGGGATATGCTATGTGATATGAGAGAAGGCGGAGAAATATACGCAGATGGAGAGCTTATATATAAAGACGGTAAATTTTTAATATAAAAAAAGTGACCTATGCAAATGCATGGGTCATTTTTAATTAGGGGGACATATAATAATCTATATAATATTGTTAATTTCTAAATCAGCAAATTTATCAAGTGTATTTACTTTTTTAACAAGTTCGGATTTACTAATTACGCCTTTTTCAATTAGAAGCTCGATTATTCCCACCACCATTAAAGTATTGTTATAATCAATTTCTTTTAGATTAGCAATTTGACCTAAAATATCAACTTCACTCATCTTAACCCCTCCCATTTTAGATTATGGACAACTTTTATTTGTTTTATACATAGGGGGGATAAAAAAATGGGTTTTTTAAAAATAGATATGTTTTTAGCCGCAGTATTTTTGATTGTTTTATCATCACTTGGGTTTGTTTGTATTGATATATTAAAGATGATAATTTTATCTATGATTTTATTAAAAGGGGTTAAAAAATTAAGGAATAAAGAAAAATACATGTTTAAAATAAAGACCTATAAGGCACTATCAATGCTACTGTCCATTTTTATCTTTATAACTTTTTTAACAGGATTCACATACAAAAATCCTAAAAAACCTATACCGGTTCTAACATACCACAGGGTAAACAATGAAACACTAAAATCAAGGGTGCCAACTGTATCTACTTATGAATTTGAAAGACAAATAAAATATTTAAAAAGGCGTGGATACCAAACAATATCAGAAGAGCAGCTTTTATACTACTATAATGGGAAAAATGTAAAACTGCCTAAAAAGCCAATATTGATTACTTTTGATGATGGTTGGAGAGATAACTACGAAAATGCATATCCAATACTAAAAAAATATAACTATACTGCAACCATATTCTTAGCAACAGGAAAGATGGGGGAAGATGAGTACTTAACATGGGACATGATAAAAGAAATGAAAAATAACGGAATAACATTTGGAGGACATACAAGAAACCATGTTAATTTATCTAAAGTAAGCTTAGATGAAGCATATAGTGAAATAAAATCAAGCTATGATGATATAGAAAAAAATCTAGGGGTAAAACCTATATCCTTTTGTTATCCATATGGTGGTGGAGACCTATCTAAAAATGTTCAAAACAAAGTAAAGGATGCTGGTTTTGAAATAGCTTTTGCCAGCTATAACTATGGTATAAACATGGGGAATATAAATAAAATGGCTATAAGAAGGGTACTTATGCCAAGGTTTAGAAAGCTTCATAAACTAGAAATGCTAATATTACTTTGGTAAAATATAATTTGATGTTGTAATTTTTAGAAAAGGTGTTATAATATATATTAAATCAAACTGATGAGGGGAAATAGTAAATAGGATTAAAGTTTAAGAGAGCTGACGGATGGTGCGAGTCAGTACTTTAACTTATTGAATCCATCCCTGAGGGTTTGCGATGAGCAAAACGGAGGCCTCCGTTAAAGGCACAAAGAGGGCTATATTTAGCCAATTAGGGTGGCAACGCGGAAGTAGTAACCTTTCGTCCCTTTCTAGGGGATGAAGGGTTTTTTTATTTGTAAAAAAATAAGGCATAATATATAAAAAGGAGGAGATTTCATGTTAGATCTAAAAAGAATTAGAGCAGAACATGAGGCTATTAAAGAAGCCATGAAGATTAGGGGTGAGGCCTTTGATCTTGAGATGATTGACAAAGTTGTTGAACTAGATGAGAGAAGAAGAAGCATTCTTGCTGAAGTTGAAGTTTTAAAGAGCAAGAGAAACACAGATTCACAAGAGATTGCTAAGCTTAAAAAGGCAGGACAAAATGCAGATGAACTATTAAAGGAAATGAAGGAGTTATCAGACAAGATAAAGGAATATGACGCTGAACTTGGAGAAGTAGAAGAAGAAATAAACTACCTACTTTTAAGAATTCCAAACGTTCCACACAAGGATGTTCCAAAGGGAGAAACAGATGCAGACAATGTTGAAATTAGAAAATGGGGAGATGTTAGAGAGTTTAACTTTGAAACGAAGGCACACTGGGATATAGGCACAGAGCTTGATATATTAGACTTTGAAAGAGCAGGAAAGGTTACAGGTGCTAGATTTACTTTCTACAAGGGACTTGGTGCTAGACTTGAAAGAGCAGTTATAAACTTCTTCCTAGATACACACATTGATAAGCATGGATACACAGAAGTGTTCCCACCATTTATGGTTAACAGAAAGAGCATGACAGGAACAGGACAGCTACCAAAGTTTGAAGAAGATGCATTTAAGGTAGCAAATGATGACTATTTCTTAATTCCAACAGCAGAAGTTCCTGTAACTAATATGTATATGGATGAAATTATAGATGGATCAAAGCTTCCTATTAAGCATGTTGCATATTCAGCTTGTTTCCGTTCAGAAGCTGGTTCAGCAGGACGTGACACAAGAGGACTTATAAGACAACACCAATTTAACAAGGTTGAGCTTGTTAAGTTTGCAGATCCAGATAACTCATACGAAGAACTAGAAAAGCTAACTCGTGATGCAGAGGAAGTATTACAATTACTTGGACTTCCATATAGAGTTGTTCTAATCTGTTCAGGTGACCTAGGATTTACAGCAGCTAAGAAGTATGATATAGAAGTTTGGATGCCAAGCTACGGAAGATATGTAGAAATATCAAGCTGTTCAAACTTTGAAGACTTCCAAGCAAGACGTGCTAATATTAGATTTAAGAAGGATGCAAAGGATAAGCCAAGATTTGTTCATACTCTAAATGGTTCAGGTGTTGCAGTTGGTAGAACAGTTGCAGCAATACTTGAAAACTATCAACAAGAAGATGGCTCAGTTATAATACCAGAAGTATTAAGACCATATATGGGTGGTTTAGAGAGAATAACAAAGTAATTATAAAAATAGGAGTAGCAACTAAAAAGGCTACTCCTATACAATTATTCTATAAATTTATCATTGCGAAAAAGTTAAAGTGAATATATAATAAATATTGTCGATGGGCGATGAGGACAGCAAGGAAAAAGAAAATAAAAAAAGATGTTGACAATATAGAAAGTCGCTGATATAATAAATAATGTCGATACGGAGAGATGGTCGAGTTGGTTTAAGGCACCGGTCTTGAAAACCGGCGTAGGGGTGACTCTACCGTGGGTTCGAATCCCACTCTCTCCGCCACTTAAAAAATAATAATGTAGGCAACATGGAGAAGTACTCAAGTTGGCCGAAGAGGCGCCCCTGCTAAGGGCGTAGGTCGGGTAACCGGCGCGAGGGTTCAAATCCCTCCTCCTCCGCCATGTAAAGCCGCACAGGGTGCGGCTTTTATCCTTCAAAAAACATAATATGCGTCCGTAGCTCAGTTGGATAGAGTAGCTGGCTACGAACCAGTTGGTCGGGGGTTCGAGTCCCTCCGGGCGCACCAAAACAACTCACCATATAGTATGGTGAGTTGTTTATTATAAGTTTAAAATGGAGATAAAAACACAGTTTCGGTTGGTAGTCCGAACCTATCTACTATATAGATAGCAGTAACCTTCCCTCCTGGGGTTGTCCATTCTCCGTTTAATATATAAACAGGAGGTAAAAGAAATGCTAACAAGCATAAGATTAATTGTATTTTTTGAAGATCCTTTTTGGGTTGGAGTATTTGAAAAGAACGAAAATAATCTAATGTCGGCATGTAGGATTGTTTTTGGTTCTGAGCCAAAAGATTATGAAGTTTATGATTTGGTACTTAAAAAATTCTATGATTTAAAATTTAGTGCTGCAACAATTGATGAGGAAATTAAACTGGCTAAGATTAATCCTAAAAGATTTCAAAGAGAAATTAAAAAACAAGTAAAGGATGTAGGCATTGGAACAAAGGCTCAATTGGCAATGAAATCGCAGCAAGAGGCTAATAAAGTAGAAAAAAAGAAAAAGTCAAAAGAAGAAAAGGAAAGAGAAAAAGAACGAAAGTTTCAGTTAAGACAAGAAAAGAAAAAGCAAAAACACAGAGGGCATTAATAGAGCTTTTATTGTTGTAAGGACAGGTATTTAAGTAGAATACCTGTCCTATTTTTGTGCTAATAAAAGAGTATGTCAATTTACCCCAAACACACAATTTATATAATTGAATAAATTTATTTTGGGGTGATAACATGAACACAGATAAAGCAACATCAAATGGATGGGGAATAATTCATAAAAAGATAATGAAGGATACAAGA
>JAOAFH010000168.1 GCA_026416355.1 Clostridiales bacterium
GGGAGCAGACCAATTGATTTACACTTAAAAGGATTTTCACTTTTAGGTGCTGAAATAAATTTAGGTCATGGCTATGTAGAGGCAGTTTGTAACAATCTAAAAGGAAATAAGATATATCTTGATTTTCCTTCAGTTGGTGCCACAGAAAATATAATGATGGCTGCAGTTTTGGCAGAAGGTGAAACAATTATTGAAAATGCTGCTGAAGAACCAGAAATAGTTGATTTGGCAAACTTTTTAAATAGGATGGGAGCAAATATTTTAGGAGCAGGGACAGATACAATAAGAATTCAAGGAGTTAAAGATTTAAAAGGAACAATTCATCAACCAATACCAGATAGAATTGAAGCAGGAACTTATATGATTGCAGCGGCTATTACTAAAAGCGATATAATAATAGATAATGTTATAGTAGAACACGTAAGACCAATTGTTGCAAAGCTTGAAGAATGTGGAGTGTTAGTTGAAGAAGTGCCAGGTGGAGTTAGAGTAAAGGGAGTTTATAATCCAAAGCCTGTTGACATTAAGACACTACCATATCCAGGATTTCCAACAGATATGCAGGCACAATTTATGGCATATCTGTCAACTGTAAAAGGAACTTCAATAGTAACCGAAACAGTATTTGAAAACAGATTTATGCATGTAAATGAACTAAAAAGAATGGGAGCAAATATAAAGATAGACGGAAGAAGCGCAGTAATTGAGGGAGTTGAAAAACTATCTGGTGCAGAGGTTCATGCAACAGATTTAAGGGCAGGCGCTTGTCTTGTTTTAGCAGGACTTGTTGCAGATGGAATAACTAGTATAGTAGATGTTCATCATCTAGATAGAGGTTATGTTGATATAGTTGGTAAGATGAAGTCCATTGGAGCAAAGATAGAAAGAATTAATGAGTAAATAGATTGATTATATATAAGATAGTTTGAATAATATAAGAATTTTGAGATTGGTTGGGTGGATATTTAGTTATAATATCTGCCCATTTTTTTTTAGAACAATTTTTTAAAACAAACTTTCAAAACAAAAAAATATTTTATATAAAATTTATACCTTAAATTTTATATAAAAACATTAATTTAATATATTTACAATAATAACAAATTATTATTATTATTACTATTATTATAGAGCTCTAAAATATATAAAAAAGGGATAATTTAGTTATGAAGAGTTAAAAAAAGGTTATAAAATCTCAAATAATATTTATCAGCGTTAGCATTTTAAACAGATATAATTGAAGTTAAGAGAGTATATGATTAATTAAATATGAAAGGAGAAAAAAGTGAATAGTATAAATACATTTAAAGAAATATTCATTAGTTTTATTTTTACGTTTATATATGCTTTAAAATATAAAACATTTAATCTAAAAATATTTTTAGTAGTAGCATTAATTTATGTTTTAAGAATTATAATAGATAAATATAACATTGTTAAAATAGATTTTATTAAAGAAAATAAATGGATGCATCTATTATTTGCTATATTTTCCGTTTTGTTGTTGAACATGTATTGGGGTTTAGCTAGTACAATGATTTTGATAAATATTTTAGTATTAATTGAATTTATGATTTTAGCAAATGAATAAAAAAGTAAAAGGCTTCGTATTAACTCGAAGCCTTTTACTTTTTCTGCAAATAGTTTGTATGAATTATATCCAAACCTTACGAGAGGGTGGCTTTATGATTAATGCAAGCATTGAATTAAGTTTACCTACATTTAAATAGCATCTCCTTAATCTAATAGTGATTGCATATCAAAAGGAAGAAATTGTGAATGAACTTTCTTCAACTACTTATAGTAATTGGCGATTTCTGTTGATGATTAGATTAAAATTGTTAAATGACCACTAAATAAGTTTGTAATAAAAAACAATATAGAAAAATAGAATTTTAGTAGGATAAAATTTGAGGGGGGATTATGTGAGAAAAGGTGGAGGCTTTTTTTTATTTATAGTAACGTTAATAATTGGGTTACCCCTAATTATTTCAGGTGGACTAGGTAAAGACACTCAATTACCATTTTATATAACAAAAATTCAAAAATATGTTCCTGAACCACTTAAAAATCCTAATTCAGAGGACAAGCTAACACAAGACGATAAAGAAAACAATTTAAAAATAAAAGTATATATAGAAGATCAAAACAAAATAGTTGAATTAGACTTTGAGGATTATATAAGGGGAGTTGTAGCAGCAGAAATGCCTGTATCATTTGATATTGAAGCTCTAAAGGCACAAGCCATAGCTGCAAGAACCTTTGCATTTGCAAATATGCAGCAAAATGGAGGTTCGGGATGTAACAAACATAAAGGCGCAGATGTGTGCAGTTCAGTTCATTGTCAAGCATACATAACAAAAGAAGAGAGGTTTAAAAACTGGCCTTCAACTGATGCAGCAGCTAATTGGGAAAAGTTAACTAAAGCAGTTGCAGAAACTAAGGGAATGATACTAACTTATAATAACGAACTTGCAAGGCATATTAAATATCATTCAACAAGTGGAGGCAAAACAGAAGATAGCATAAATGTATTTGGATATAAGGAACCCTATCTTGTTAGTGTAGATAGTAGTTTTGAAGAAGGAACACCTAATTATACTTCTAAGGTGGTAATGAGTAAAACTGAGTTTGTAAAAAGAATAAAAGAACTAAACCCATCAACCAATGTAACAGCAAATACGTTAGCAAAGAGTGTAAAAATTTTAGACTGGACAGAGGGTGAAAGGGTAAAAACAATAAAAGTTGGAGATAAAACTTTTACAGGAATAGATATAAGATGGGCATTTGGATTAAAGTCAGCAGCATTTACGATAAACATAGATAGTAAAAATGTTACCTTTAATGTTAAAGGCTATGGACACGGGGTAGGGATGAGCCAGTGGGGAGCAAACCAAATGGGCAAAATGGGTAAGAAATATGATGAAATACTAAAACATTACTATAAAGGAATAGAAATAAAAAAAATTGAAAAAGTTATGAATAAAAAACAATAAAAGTGAGCATCTTACTAAATGTAAGGTGCTTTTTATTTTTAATACAAAATATAAAATAATTAGCAATTAATCCAAATAAATTATTGAATATTTTATGTATTAAATACCACAAAACGGGAAAAATATTAATGGAGGTGTTAATTGTGGGAGAAAAAAACATGTTCAAAAAATCAAAACTTTTTAGCAAAGATGGATTCTATGTAATTTTATTTATCTGTCTTTGCATAGTAGCTGTAGCAGCAGTAGTTATCTCAAGAAACAACAGTAATGTTTCCAAGAAACTAGGAGATGCAACCAAGGTAGAAGACAAAAAAGTTACCCAACCAAACAATGATCCAACTTTAATCCAAGAAAAACAAAAGGATACAACAGCACCAGTTGCTAATGTACCAAAGCCAAATAATACAACACAAAACAATAGCAATAATAAGGAATCAAACAAGCAATCACAATCAGTAGCATTTAAACTTCAAAAACCTCTAGAAGGAAATGTTAAGAAGGAATTTGATGATTCAAAACCACTATACAACCAAACACTAGATCAATGGGAAACACATGAAGGAATAGATATAGAAGCAGATTTAGGAACAGAAGTTAAAGCTGCTGAGGCAGGAAAAGTAGCAAAGATATTCAAAGATGACAAGATAACTAGTACATTAAATAAATCAGGATACGGAGTAACAGTAATCATAGATCATGGTAATGGATATCAAACAGTATATTGTAATTTAGCAGAAGACCTAAAGGTTAAAGAAGGCGAAAAGGTAACTAAGGGACAAGTAATTGGAGTAGTTGGGGATACATCAGTTAGAGAATCTGTTGCTATAGAAGGAAGCCATTTACACTTTATGGTTTTAAAGAAGAATGGTAAGGATTATATACCAGTTAATCCATCAAAGATGTTGAAGTAATTACATAAATAAGGTTGCAAACCGAAGGGTTTGCATCCTTATTTTAAAAAAAATTATAATTTCCAAAATTTTCACATATTATATTACAGGAGCATTTAAAGGAGGTACATGCCTTGAAGGACTATATAGAAGAAAGGGTACTAGAGGTAGCAAAATATATAATAGAATCTAGAGCTACCATAAGAAAAACAGCAAAGATGTTTGGGGTTAGTAAAAGTACAGTTCATAAGGATATTACAGAAAGGCTCCCTAAGATTAATCCACAAATAGCAA
>JAOAFH010000055.1 GCA_026416355.1 Clostridiales bacterium
TAAAGAAAAGTGTGCCCAAACAAATTTTTCAACTGTTTATAGAAATCTTGAGGTTTTAGAAGAACTAGAATTGGTACACAAAACAAATATAGATTCAAGTAACACATTTTATTATGAGATAATAGATTTAGATGAACATCATCATCACATAATTTGTACAAAATGTGGAAAGACTCAGCCAATTGAGTTTTGCCCATTAGATATGTTTAGGGATAAAATAAAAGGAACAGACTTTGAAGTGCTAGACCATAAAGTAGAGCTATATGGTCTTTGCAAAGATTGTAAAAATAAGCCTAGGAAGTAAACCTAGGCTTATTTTTATATTTTTCATTAACTTTGTATACAAATTTAAATACAGTAGATGCAAGCATAACACCAAAGGCAATTGCCCCTGCTGTTCCTATTGTTTCAAGTCCTTTGTTTGCCGCAAACACTAGCCTTCCATCTACTATTGCCCTAACTGTTGTATAGGCTGTGATTCCTGGAACAAGAGGATATATTCCTGGAATAGAAAATACAAATGCAGGTGTTTTACATCTTCTTGCCATTGCCTCACTATATATTCCACATGCAACTGCTGCTACAAATGTAGAAAAAACAACTCTATCTGTTTGTATATATATAATTTTAAATACAATCCAAGATATACCACCACATATTCCTGCCCATATTAAATTTTTTCTTTCTATGTTAAACAATATTGCTCCTGCAAAACTTCCTAAAAATGCTAATAAAAATTCCATCATATTATCACACCCAACTAATCTGTAGTATTAATGCAACACCGACTCCAAGACCTATGGCAATTGCGATAAATGTTGCTTCAATAAGACGAGCAAAGCTTGATATAAAATCTCCATATAAGGCATCCTTTATACCATTTGTTATCGCAACTCCAGGGACAAGTGTCATTATTGCACCTATTATAACCTTATCTATACTTACATTAGCAAACAATTTACCAATGATAACTGAAAACAGTCCTACTATAAGTCCTGATATAAAAAATTCTAAGAATTGGAAGAAACCATATTGTTGTATAAAATCCTTAACATAGAATATAAACATACTTATTAAAAATGCTAAAAAGGCATCCACAAAACTGCCACCAAATAGTTTTGTAAAACCAAGTGCAACAAAACCTGCTGATACAAGTTGTACCCTATAACTAAAATATGGCATGTTTTTTATGCTATTTAATTTATCCATTGCCTCTTTATAGGAAGCACGTTCTTCCATAAGGCCTCTTGAAAATGTATTAACCATTTCAACTCTATGAAGGTCCACACTTCTGTTCTTTATTCTTTTTACAGTTGTATAAACTTCTCCATTTTTATTTCTTACAGTTGTTGAAAAACCCGTTGGCATAACAAAACATTCACATTCAACACCATAGGAGTTGCATATTCTTGTTATTGTATCCTCAACCCTAAAAATCTCTGCTCCACTAGATAAAAGTATTTCTCCAGCAAAGCTTGCTATCTCCATAACTTCCTTTGCGTTCATTTAATCACCTTTTCTAATTATTTTACATAATATAATATAACATAATATTTAAAATAAGTTTATTATATGTTAGTTAATTAATATTAAAGAATTTGTGAAGCAATTATTCATAATTTTCATTCACCATTATTTACACTATGTTAACAGTTTATCAACACCAAGTTAATATAGACATAGTATTATTTAAACTGTAAAGTGAAGCTCAAAATTTTCCCCCACATTTAGTTCCCCCTTTAATATAGATAAAAATAAATTGTATAAGCCGGCAAAAATGCCGGCTAATTTCCTATATTAAGAAAATAAATTGTTTATCTTCTACATTCATCTCTACAACGGTGTCATTACCTTCTTGTATAAATTCTATTTCTTTTCCATCAGCATAAACTGATTTTACTAAACTATTCTTTAGCTTAACCTTAATCTTCTTATATCCATCATTATATTCCTTATGTTGTATGCTAAAGTTTATTATTATTTTGCCATCTTCAACTACTTGTTCTATTTTATATAAATTGTATTCACCTTCTTTGTAGTTAAATGATTCTTTATCATCCTCGTAATGCACATATGTGCCATTACCTCTATAAACTTCAAGCACTAATTCATCAAACCTATTTTGTCCAACATAGCTCATTTCATTAAATGTTGGAATTATGCTTCCCTCTTTTATATATATTGGGCAAATATCAATTGGAGCATCCTTTAATATTACTCTACCGCCTTCTATTTTTTCTCCTGTAAAGTAGTCATACCAACTACCCTTTGGTAGATATACTCCTCTAAATGTCTTTCCTTGCTCTAAAATTGGTGCAACTAACATATTTTCTCCCCAAAGGAATTCATCATTTAGCTCATAAGTTTTTTCATCATCCATGTAATGTATAAATAGAGGTCTCATTATTGGAAGCCCTGTATTTTCTGCTTCGTAAAACAAATCATAAAGGTATGGAAGCATTTTATATCTTAGCTTTATATATTTTCTATTAATCTCTTCTGTCTTTTCATCAAATGCCCAAGGTTCTTGATCTCTTGTGTGTATGCATGAGTGGTTTCTAAATAGTGGAGTAAAGCAACCTACTTGTACCCATCTTGATAAAAGTTCTGGTGTACAATCAAATTGGAATCCACCAACATCTGTCCCACAGAAGGCAAAACCTGAAAGTCCAAGGTTAAGTAGCATTGGAACAGCCATTCTTAGATGTTCAAAGAAACTATGGTTATCCCCTGTCCAAACTGTTGAATATTTTTGCGTTCCTGCAAAGCATGCACGAGTTATTACAAATGGCCTTTTACCTGTATATCTCTTAATGCCTTCATATGTAGCCTTAGACATTAAGTGTCCATATACATTGTGTATTTCTGTATGGTCTGTTGGGAAACCATCATTTTTAAATTGAACATCATCAGGAAGTGGTCCCCTAAATGATGCAGGCTCATTCATATCATTCCAAATACCTGCCACACCACTATCAACCATTACCTTTTGCTTTTCAGACCACCATTTTCTAACCTTCTCATCTGAAAAATCAGGATAAAGTGAATCTCCTGGCCATACTTCATTTACATATGGAATACCATCTTTATCTGTTGCAAAATATCCATTTTCTATTCCTTCATCATAAATATAATATCCCTTGTCCTTTTTAACACCTGGGTCAATAATTGTAACAACCTTAAATCCTTGTTCCTTTAGTTTTTCTGTAAACTCATTTGGATTCTTGAACTTTTCTCTATCCCATGTAAATACCCTATATCCATCCATATAATCTATATCTAGGTATATAACATCACATGGTATGTCCCTTTTTCTAAAGTTTTGTGCAATCTCCATAACCCTGCTCTCAGGAGTATAGCTCCATCTACATTGTTGATAGCCTAATGTCCACATTTGTGGTAGTGGAGTTCTTCCTGTTAAATATGTATAGCCCTCAATTACTTCAATAGCTGATGGACCATATATAAAGTAGTAGTCGAGGTTTCCATTGTCAGCACCAAAGTAATAGTATTCGCTGTTTTCCTTTCCCATATCAAAATATGACTTAAATGTATTGTCAAAGAATATTCCATAGGCAGTTTTTTGTCTTAAGGTCATAAAGAAAGGTATCGATTTGTAAAGGGTTGTATAGTTTTCAACATGTGGTTTTGGATCATCAGTATTCCACATTTCATAGTAGTAACCTTTTTTATTTAAATGGCCTGTCTTTTCTCCAAAACCATAAAAATATTCGTCTCCAAACATCTTTTTAATAACTTCTATTTTATGATGTTTAAAATCTGCCTGTGTACTTATTCCTTCTCCTTCTGCTATTGAAACATTTCCACGTCTTATAAATGGATTTCTCTCACCATCATACTCTAGGCATAATGGATTTCTTTGTTTGTCATAAAAATCAACTTTAAAATTATCATAAACTACTGCAATAACATCATCTGTCTCAATCTCTACTTTATCTTCAAATCTTTTTTCAATTACATTAGTGTCTTTTAAATTTATGTTTTCAATAGACTTAGAATTATGTTCCTTATATTTAATTGGAACAAAAACATTAATTATCTTGCTGCTTATTATTTCTAATATTCCTTCTCCATTTTCAAAGTTAAATAAAAACTTATTTCCTTCTCTTTTGTAATTTTTTATCTTACCTAGCAAAAAAATCACTCCCTTCGTTTTTTATTTTACTACAAAATTAAACGATTAAGTAGTGTCAATTTGTATGACTTTTTAAAATAATTTCGACAAAAATAAATAGGCTGTCGAATTTAAGTTTAAAGACAAAAGCCATTACCAATTACGAAGTATTATGATATTTCACAAAGAACATCTAAGATTTTCTTTGTTTAAAAATCTAAGAGGTTCTACTGTTTATATCTATTTACTTCTTTAATTGTTCAATGGCTCTCACTTTGCCTGATAATTTAAGTTAATTTTAATAAATAATCAAGTGTGCCAGCCACATATGTTATATTTGATATAGTTACCAGTTATTGACCAAGGAATAACTTTAAGTCCTCATCCACTGTGCCTATACCTGCAATATTAAAGTTTTCTACTAAAACTTTCGCAACATTTGGTGATAGGAATGCTGGTAAAGTTGGTCCTAAATGAATATTTTTTACCCCTAGGTGTAATAGTGCCAATAGCACGATTACTGCTTTTTGTTCATACCAAGCTATATTGTATGAAATAGGAAGCTTATTAACATCATCTAATCCAAACACTTCCTTAAGTTTTAGAGCTATAACAACTAATGAGTATGAATCATTGCATTGACCTGCATCTAGAACTCTTGGAATTCCTCCAATATCACCAAGTTCTAATTTGTTATATTTGTATTTTGCACAACCTGCTGTTAGAATTACAGTATCCTTTGGTAGTTTCTTTGCAAACTCAGTATAATAATTTCTTGCCTTTGCTCTACCATCACATCCTGCCATTACGAAAAATCTTTTGATTGCACCAGTCTTTACAGCTTCTACAACCTTATCTGCTAATGCTAATACTTGATTGTGTGCAAATCCACCTATTATTTCTCCTCTTTCAATTTCTGTTGGTGGCTTACACTTCTTAGCCATTTTTATTAGCTCTGAGAAATCCTTATTTCCATTTTCATCTTCTTCAATATGCTTACATCCTTCAACAGCAGTTACCCCTGTTGTAAACAATCTATCCTTATATGAATCCTTTGGTAGAACTATACAGTTTGTTGTCATCAAAATTACACCATTAAACTTTTCAAACTCCTCATTTTGTTTCCACCATGCATTTCCGTAGTTTCCTGCAAAGTGCTTATACTTCTTAAAGGCTGGGTAATAATGTGCAGGAAGCATTTCACTATGAGTATATACATCTACTCCTGTTCCTTCTGTTTGTTTTAGTAACATCTCTAAATCTTTTAAGTCATGTCCCGAAATTAATATACCAGGATTTTTTCTAACCCCTATATTTACTTTTGTTATTTCTGGATTACCATAAGTTTCTGTATTAGCCTTATCTAACAGTGCCATTGCAGTTACACCATATTTACCTGCTTCCAAAGCTAGACCAACTAGTTCTGTTGCTGATAAATTATCATCTAATGTAGCAGTTAATGCTCTAGCAATAAATGCATGAACATCTACATCATTATATCCTAAGTTCATAGCATGTTTCATATAGGCAGATAGTCCTTTTAAACCATACACTATTAACTCTCTTAAACTTCTTATATCTTCATCCTTTGTAGCTAAAATTCCAACTTTTTCTGCCTTTTTCTCAAATTCATTTATACTATTTGCAAACCACCAAGCAGCATCCTTTGTTGCATCTTCATCTGATGCAATACCAAATAACTTTTTAAAGAATCCACTTATCCCCTTTGGCTCATTTATTTTTCCACCTGCACTAATCACCTTTGCTTTAAGTTCATTTCTAAGATTTAATGTTTTTTTAACCCTATTTAATAGATCTTCTCTATCAAAGTTAGCATTTGTAATTGTAGTAAATAAATTTTCAACAATTTGCTTGTCAACATTTGCATCAGTAATACCAACTTTTCTTGCCTCATTGCTAACTATTGCTAAACCCTTTGTTACGTACACCAATAAATCTTGTGCTTTTGCTACATCTGATGTCTTACCACAAACACCCCTCATTGTACATCCTTTTCCACCAGCTGCCTCTTGGCACTGATAACAAAACATATTTGACATAATATACCTCCTAATATATGTTAATATTTTTCTATTTCAATTATCTACAACACAAAGTATACTATAAATATAAACACCAATCGGTAACATAGGATACAAAATGGAGGTGTCTATGATAATAAATGACTATATTAACGTAATTAAAACCTCAAAGCTATTTTTAGGAATATCTGAAGATGAAATTCTTTCTTTATTAAATTGCCTATCTCCTAAAATTATTACATTTGAAAAAAATGAATTCATTGTAAATATAGGTGATGAAATAAGAAACTTTGGCTTAATACTAGAAGGTGAAGCAATTATTATTAAAGAAAAGGCCGATGGAAATAGAGTTGTTATGTCTGTTGTTAAAAAAGGTGATATGTTTGGTGAAATGTTTGTTTTTTCAAGCAAAAGAACTTGGCCTGTATCTGTAAAGACTCAATCAAGCTGCAAAATTTTATTCTTTACAAACTCCGACCTTATCACAAGATGTGGCAGAAATTGTTCTTGGCATGTTGGTTTATTAAGGAACTTTATTACTCTAATATCTGATAAATCATTAACACTTAATAAAAAAGTTGAGTATTTGACAATCAAAAGTATTCGTGGAAAGCTTTGTTCATATCTATATGAGCAATATAGGCAAAGCAAAAATTCTACTTTCATATTACCTTTAAATAGAAACGAGTTAGCTGATTTTTTAAATGTATCAAGACCTTCATTATCCCGCGAAATCTGTCAACTTCGAGATGAGGGAGTTATTGATTTTCATTTATCAACATTCAAGATCAAAAATATTGAAAAACTTATTAGCTATTGTGATTGCTAAACAAAAGAACACATCCACTTTCATAACAAGATGTGTTCTTTCTTTTTTATTGATACTTTTTCTCTAGTTTTTCTAACATCTTTATATATTTTTCTTGTATTCCTTCTCTACTCATCTCTTCTTCAAACTTTTCACATTCATTGGTTACCTTATTTAAAGTTTCATTGCTAAGTTCTCTTTTTGCAAGTTGATAAACAACATTGTCTTCTGTATCTATATGTTTGTGTAATAAATGTGTATATGAAATAGCATTAGCTATAACATCAACCTTCGCATCTTTATCTCCCTGTTTTACCTTTTTCAATGATTCTTCAAGCTGTTTAATATAATTTCTGCCTAAATCATGTTCTACTAACATACCAAAATTAACAACTTTTTCTGCTGCTCCTTTAATTTCATCAACCATTCTATTAAAAAGAAGCTTTTCTTCTTTGCCATGGTGATGTTTGTCTGCATAATTTCTCACAAAATCAATCATATCTTCAAAATCTTTAAAGTCAATCTCCATTCCATTCATAATGTTAATACATGCTTTTCTAATAACTGCCAACATTCTTTTTATATATTTATGTTCATCTACCATTAAATTAATTGCATCCATAATATTAACTCCTTTCATATTGGACAGTTTTGTGGTGTAAATACTTATATAAACTTTTAATCTTTAATTAATTTATACAGTTCTCTTTCTTCTCTATCAATTCTATTTAACAATACTTCATATATAGCATTGGTTTCTTTAATAAATCCTTGTATATCACTTTTAATTTTGCTACTTGTATTGTACTTTATTTTAAAGTTACTAAATAAATTTGTAACTTCCATCATCTCATCAATATATTTTTTCCCAAAATTATTGTGTTTTATGTCATTACTATTTAATAATTTAGGATATAAATACCTATCTTCATTTAACAAATGAATCTTTAGCTTTCCACTAATTGTGTTTAAACCTTTTACTATTTCATCTAAATGACCTTCAATAGTCCCATTTTTTATGTAACCTTTAACTTCATTAAATATATCCATAATTTCGCTATGCTGTCTTTTTAAATTTTCTATATTCATATATATACACCATCCTTTATTAATATTTTATATTTGCTTTAATATTAGCATAGCTAATTAATAAATTCTGTATCTTATGTTACAAACTTAAGGTTTGCAAATAATTTCAAAAAATAATGGAGGACATAACGTCCTCCAAAAGTTAAATGTGATATGGCTACCAGTTAATTTTATTGTTCTTCTGCTACGCTTGCCTCTTTTAGAACATGGCTATCTATATATTTTTGTGCTGATTCTAATATTCTTCTATGTGCCACAGACATCATAAGCTTTAATCTATTTACTTGGTTAACTTCACTTGCACCAGGGTCATAGTCTATTGCAACAATATTTACATCACTGTATCTTTCTCTTAGTGCCTTTGCAACACCTTTTCCCGTAACATGGTTTGGTAAACATGCAAATGGTTGAAGACAAGCAATATTTGGCACTCCCATTTCAATAAGCTCAATCATTTCTGCTGTTAACAGCCATCCTTCTCCTGTTTGGTTTCCTAAATCTATTATTTCCTTTGCCTTTTCTGCCAAGTGGTATATTGTTGTTGGGGCCTCATATCTAGTTGATTTTTCAAGCTCTTTTCGAATAATGTTCCTATATCCTTCAACAATTTTTATAGTAGCAGTTCCTATTATTTTTGCCTTTTTAGTTCCTGATAGATACCTGTATTTATAATCCGTATCATAGGCACTATATAGGAAAAAGTCAACTAAATCTGGAACAACTGCCTCTCCACCTTCGTTTTCAATAAGCCTTACAATATCATTATTTGCTGTTGGATGGAATTTAACAAGTATCTCTCCAACTACTCCAACCCTTGGCTTTCTTATATTTTCTATTTCAACTGCCTCAAAATCTTTTATCATCTGTGATACAACTTTTTTGTATTCAAATATACTTCCACTTCTAACAACCTTTCTACATCTTTCAATCCACTTTTCATATAGCTTATCGCATATTCCTTTTTCTTTTTCATATGGTCTTGTTCTATATAGTAGTCTCATTATTAAAT
>JAOAFH010000068.1 GCA_026416355.1 Clostridiales bacterium
TGTAGTACTTTTCATATAAAGCGTAAGCCACAAGACCTACTATAATACCACCAAATACCCCTGTTTGAAGTGTTGGAATACCAAGTACACTTGCAAATGCTGGGTTCTTTCCAATGTGAGCTGGTGTAACACCTGCTACTATTCCCATTGTAACGTTCATTATTAGGAAACCAACTATTGCTGCTAGTCCCGCAACACCTTCTCCTCCTGCAAGACCAACTGCAACACCCACTGCAAATATTAGTGGAAGATTACCAAATATGATTCCTCCTGATTGCTCCATAACCCTTGCTATAGCTTGTACACCTGCTGCTCCGAATGCTGGTGCTTTATCTAAGAATGCTGGGTTTTGGAACATGTTACCTAATGCTAGAAGTATACCTGCTGCTGGAAGTAGCGCAACTGGTAGCATTAGGGCTTTACCTACTTTTTGTAGAACACCAAATGCTTTTTTTGTTGACATAAACTTTCCCCTCCTTGAGAGATTTATATATATATTTTTTTATAAATTGAAAAGGCATGAGTAAAGGTATATTAAATTAGATGGAGCCTAAGCCCAATCTAATTTCCCATACCTTTTACTCATGCCTGATCGTATCAGTAACACGTAAAAGTTATTTCATATTCGCTTTTTACAATTCAGATTATAGCATGAAGAAAAATATAATGCAATAGTATTTTTATATTAAATTTTCTAAACATTTTTACTTAACAATTTTTGGTAGGTTTATTCCATAGAATATCTCTGTCATTTCTCTTTTTAACTTCTCTGATATATCCTTCTTTTCTTCATTTGTAAGCTCTGCTTCAGTTTTTTCAAATAGATAGTTGTCTAAATTTAAATCTCTAACCATCATCTTTGTGTGGAAGATGTTTGATTGATATATATTCATATCAATAAGATTATATCTATCTATTGTTTCTCTAGCTATATAATCTTGTATTGAAGTTATATCATGGTCAATATACAGTTTTTGTCCATGAATATCTCTTGTAAATCCTCTAACTCTATAGTCTATTGTTATTATGTCTGAATCAAAGCTATCTATTAGATAGTTTAGTGCTTTAAGTGGTGATATTTGTCCACATGTAGACACGTCTATATCAACTCTAAAAGTACTTATCTCATTTTGGGGATGAGTTTCTGGGTACGTATGCACAGTAACATGGCTCTTATCTAAATGAGCAACTATATTTTCTCTAGTTGGAGTTAAAACACCTCTGTTACATGATGGATCTAATATATATAGAGGAACTTCCTCCTCTGATATTAAAAGTGTAACACTTGCACCTTGTGGGTCATAATCTTGTTTTGCAATATTTAAAACACATGCACCTATCGTTTGAGTTACATCTGTCAATATCTTAGTTAATCTTTCTGAGTTATATTGCTCATCGATGTATTCAATGTATTTCTTTCTATCCTCTTCCGTCTTTGTGTAACATACGTCATAGATGTTAAAACTTAATGTTTTTGTTAAGTTGTTAAATCCATATAGTTTTAATTTGCCCTTGTTGTTTTCCAATTCAACTCCCCATTCCTTTCTTAATTATATTTTCATAAAAATTATATATTTTTTTGCCATAAAGTCAAGGGCTTTATACTTACAGTTTAAACATATTTTCTCAAATTATTTTGCCACATTCTAAATTTATTATTCTATCTGAAATACTTTCTACAAAATCTCTATCGTGACTTACCAAAATTACAGCTACATTTTCACTTTTAAAAGCCTTTATAATGTCATATATGCTTCTCTTTACCTCATCATCTACGGCTGATGTTGGCTCATCAAAACAAATTATTTTAGGTGTCAGCATACATGCACGTGCTATTGCAACCCTTTGTTTTTGTCCACCTGAAAGTTCATATGGATAATAATTAGCCTTGTCCTCTATATTAAGCTTTGTCAAAAGTTCAAAAGCCTTTTTTTCTGCTTCATCTTTAGTTAAATTATATACCTTAGTAGGTGATAAAATAAGATTTTCCATCACATTTAGATTAGGAAAAAGGTTAAAGTTTTGAAAAACATACCCTAATGACCTTCTAATTTTTTTAATTCTATCTCCATTTGCTGCTTCAACTTTACCATCAGCTTCTCTATATAAATATTCACCATCTACTAAAATGTTGCCTTTATCTATGGTTTCAAGACCATTTATACACCTTAATAGAGTTGATTTCCCAGCTCCTGATTTTCCAAATATAGATACAACCTCTCCCTTATTTACTTTAAAATTTATATTATCTAAAACAACATTGTCTTTAAATGATTTACTAACATTATCAACACTTAAAACCACATTATCACCTACCTATAATATTCAAATTTCTTTTCAAGCCTTGTAAACACATTGGTTAAAATGTATGTCATAAATGCATAAAACACACCAACAACAACAAGCGGCATTAAGTTTGCATCTCTATTTACTGCTATTTTACCTTCCCTTAAAACATCTCCTATGCCAACAACATATACAAGTGATGTATCCTTAACTAAAGTTATAACTTCATTTGCAATGGCAGGTAAAACAATCTTTATCATCTGTGGGATAATTATAAACCTATAGGTATCTTTTTTATTTAATCCTAAAACTTTTGCTGCCTCAAATTGTCCTAAATCAATAGACTGAATACCTGCCCTAAATATTTCAGCAAAATATGCCGCATAGTTTAATATAAATGCTATAAATACAGCTGTATAT
>JAOAFH010000100.1 GCA_026416355.1 Clostridiales bacterium
AGATGTGTATAAGAGACAGGTGCTAGGTAGACTGTTATGTGCTCTGTTTTCTTATATAGACATTCTAGGCATAAAAAATTACCATCCTACATCAAAGAGGGCTATATTTATAGTATAGCCCTCTTTGCATTACACAAATATATTTATATTTTAATTACATCATAACGAAAATACGCATCCCTTTTCTCAACAAACACTTCTGAAATTTAAACTATCATTTGTAGCTCTATAATAATTAAATATATTTGTAAATATTTTAGTTAAGAATATGTCTACTACTTTTATATTTTATTTATAATTTTTTATTGACAAACATTAAATACAATTGTATATATACAATAACAATACAATTTTTATATTGTATCGTTACATTTGTAAAACAAGGGGGATTTTGTATGGAAAGATATGAGTTAAACAAGGATCTTGCTAAAATGCTAAAAGGTGGCGTTATTATGGACGTTACAAACGCCAAAGAAGCTGAAATTGCTGAAAAAGCTGGTGCATGTGCTGTAATGGCACTTGAGAGAGTACCCGCTGATATTAGAAAAATGGGTGGAGTTGC
The DNA here is from genome assembly GCA_026416355.1 of Clostridiales bacterium. GTDB lineage: Bacteria > Bacillota > Clostridia > Clostridiales > Caloramatoraceae > Thermobrachium. Next base: position 563 of record JAOAFH010000100.1, read on the forward strand.
TAGAATGACTGACCCAAAACTAATAAAAGAAATTAAATCTGCTGTTTCAATTCCTGTTATGGCAAAGGTAAGAATAGGTCATTTTGTAGAAGCACAAATACTAGAAGCACTTGAGATAGATTTTATAGATGAAAGTGAAGTTTTAACTCCAGCCGATGACAAATATCACATTAACAAATGGAACTTTAAAGTACCCTTTGTATGTGGTGCTAGAAACTTAGGAGAAGCTCTTAGAAGAATTGGTGAAGGTGCATCAATGATAAGAACAAAGGGAGAAGCAGGTACAGGCAATGTAGTTGAAGCAGTAAAACATTTAAGACAAATGAATGAAGATATAAAATATGTACAATCAGCAAATGAAGAATCCCTTATGACATTAAGCAAAGAATTTAATGCTCCATACGAACTTATTAAATTTGTATGGGAAAATGGTCGTTTACCTGTTGTAAATTTTGCAGCTGGTGGTATTGCAACTCCAGCAGATGCTGCCTTAATGATGCAGCTTGGTGCTGAAGGGGTTTTTGTTGGCTCTGGTATATTTAAATCATCCAACCCTGAAAAAAGAGCAAAGGCAATTGTTATGGCAACAACATACTACAAGGAACCTAAAATACTTGCTGAAATATCCGAAGATTTAGGTGAAGCAATGTTTGGTCTAGAAATTAAAGGCTTAGAAAACAATTTTGCCGAAAGAGGTTGGTAATATGAAGGTTGGTGTATTATCTTTACAAGGTGGGGTTATAGAGCATGTTAATCACCTAAAAAAATTGGATGTTGAAGCAATTGAAATTAAAAAAATTGAAGATTTAAAATCAATAGAAGGTCTTATTTTACCTGGTGGTGAGAGTACAACTATTGGCAAACTTTTAAAAGACACAAATTTATTTTTACCCATTAAGTCCTTAATATTAAGTGGATTGCCTACATGGGGAACATGTGCTGGAATGATTTTACTTGCAAAGGAAATTGAAAATGACCACAGACGTCACTTCGAAGTTATGAACATAAAAGTTAAAAGAAATGCTTTTGGAAGACAAATAGATAGTTTTAAATCAAAAGATATAATTCCTAAAATATCTAAAGAACCAATTGAATTAGTTTTTATACGTGCACCATATATAACAGAAGTACATAATGATGTAGAAGTAATTCACTCCATAAATAATAAAATAGTTGCTGCTAAACAAAACAATATCTTAGTTACATCCTTTCATCCTGAACTAACTAATAATTTAGAAGTACACAAATATTTCTTGAAGATGATTAATTAAATGTAACATCAAGACTTATTTGGTAATATTTTTTACCTAATAAGTCTTTTGTTATTTTTTTGTATAAATGGTTGTATTTTTGTATATTTGTAATATAATTTTATAAAATATATTATTTATGGAGGTATTTGGTACATGAAGAAAAAACTACTTGTAACCCTTCTAGTTCTTATTTTTATTTTCACCACAACTGTTTTGGCAAACCCAACAAGATTAAAAGAAAACATTTCAAACTCTAACCCAAAGCATATTAAACTCTTCCACGAAGTTAATATTAAAATTAATCAAAATTTAGACTCTGCTTTATTTGAAAAGATAATAGATGAACACAAAGACGATTTTAAAATTAAATCAACACCAAAATTTTTAAGGCTCAGTGAATTTACTGATGAAATTGGTTTTAAACATATTAAATTCAATCAGCACTACAATGGTATTCCTGTAGAAGGAAGCGAAGTTATTGCCCATATTAAATCAGGTAATTTAAAAAATATTACAGGTAATTTAATAGAGAATATCTCTATTGAAAAATCCTCCTCATTTGTTATTCCTGAAAATCAAGCGATAGAAGTTGCAAAGTCTCAATTTGATTTCAAGGAACTTAGAAAAAATCCTTCTGTTAAAATGGTAATATATCAAAATCCTGTTGACCAAAAATATTATCAAACCTACAAAGTAAACATTCAATACAACGAACCAGAAATAGCAAACTGGGAAGTATATGTTGATGTATTTAGTGGAAAAGTTATTGATATTGTTAGTAACATTCGCTTTGATGGTGTCGTTTATGGTAGTGGAACAGCAGTTGATGGAACAACTAAGAATCTAATTTTATATCAACAGAGCTCATACTATTATGTAAAAGATATTACAAGGCCTATTAATGGCTATATAGTAACTAATACTGCAAATAACAGACAAACCTATCCTGGAACAACAATTTATTCATCAACCACAACCATTAATGATGCAGCAGGGGTAAGTGCCCACTACTATGCTGGAGTAGTTTATAATTTTTATAAAAATTTATTTAACAGAAATAGCTTAGACAACAATGGTATGAATCTAATTTCAACTGTTCATTATGGTACAAAGTATAATAATGCATTTTGGGATGGAACTCAAATGGTTTACGGTGATGGCGATGGCACTTTGTTTAGAGCACTATCAGGAGATTTAGACGTTGTTGCTCATGAAATGACACATGGACTTACAACTAATACTGCAAATTTAGTATATAAAGACCAATCAGGTGCATTAAATGAATCAATGTCAGATGTTTTTGGTGTTTTAGTTGAAACATATGATAAATATAATGTTCAAAATGGTGGTCAATGGCAATTCAATCCTGCTGATTGGGTTGTAGGAGATGATATTTATACCCCTTCAACACCTGGTGATGCATTAAGAAGTTTGGCTGATCCTACCCTTTATGGTCAACCTGATAATATGAGTAATTATGTTTATACAACAAGCGACAATGGTGGAGTTCATACCAATTCCGGAATACCAAACAAAGCAGCCTTTTTAGTTGCACAAAGTATAGGATGTGAAAAAACTGCTAAAATTTACTACCGTGCTTTAACTGTTTATTTCACATCTAGTACTGATTTTTACAATGCTAGGCTTGGTTTAGTTCAAGCTGCCAAGGATTTATATGGAGCAAATAGTTCTGAAGCTCAGGCAGTTGCAACTGCATTTGATCAAGTTGGAATATATCAAACTCAAACTACCGACACTTATGAACCAAACGATTCAATATCTCAAGCATATAGAGTATATTCAGGTACTAGCTATTCATCATATATATTCACATCAACCGACAAAGACTATTATAAGATATACGTAAATAAAAATAAGTATTTAGATATAAATTTAACCAACGTACCTGGTGACTACGATCTATATCTATATAATCAATATGGAACACTTGTTGCATATTCTGAAAATGATGGGGTTGGTCTATCTGAAAGAATTGTTTATAAGGCAACCTATAATGGATACTACTATATTTTAGTTGTTGGATATAATGGTTCATTTAGTAATACAAATAAATATACTCTAACACCATATGTATATTAATTAAGTTTTCTCTCTCAATTAGGTTGCTACACTATCTTTAAACAAAAGAATTATTATAATTATGATATTTACAAAAAACCTCACAAATTCCTATTTGGATAGTAATTCTAATTGACTTTAACTTAGCCCCATGGTGGATTTACTTTGGCATTAGTTAATTACGCTAAGGAATACTAAGCTTTTCTTTGTTTCATAGTCCTACCCTCGCGATGCTACCATCCGTGGTAGCCGCTCGGCTCTGTACATCCTGTACAGAATTACGGACTAATGAAAAGCCGAAAAGCAAAGTATTCCTAAAGCTAATGAAATATGCCCATTAAAATCCACTCATGGGGCTTTAAATATAGTGCTCCAATAGTTCTTTTATTAATTAACAGTAGCAAAGTCTAAAAGTTTCTACCGGCTACATCATTATACCTCTTAGATTGTTAATAACTCCTATATTTTTAATTCCCATAAATATGCTCCCACTATATTTTTTGTATTGAAATTTACCTGTCAATGACTTATTATATGTATATACAACTGTAAAGCGAGGTGTAAAGTTTGAGGGATAAAATTAAAAACCTAAAACAACAACTAGATGCTGTTATACTTGCACATAACTACCAAAGTGCAGAGATTTTAGATATAGCAGATTATGTTGGAGACTCCTTTTATTTAAGCCAAGTTGCTAAAAATTTAAATAACAAAACAATTGTTTTTGCGGGAGTTTATTTTATGGCTGAAAGTGCCAAGATATTGTCTCCTGAAAAGGATATACTTCTTCCTGTAATTGATGCTGCATGTCCACTTGCAGATATGGTTGATGTTCAAGCACTATTAGAATATAAACAAAAATATTCTGACTACACTTTTGTTTGCTATATAAATACCAATGCTGAAATAAAGGCTCTTTGTGATGTAACTGTTACTTCTTCAAATGCTGAAAAGGTTATAAGCAAATTAAATAGCGATAAAATAGTATTTTTACCTGACAAAAACCTTGGTGAATATATTAAAAATAAATTCCCTGAAAAAGATTTTATTATATGGAATGGATTTTGCCCTACTCATGAAAGAATTAGAGCAAATTCAATTTTGACACTTAAAGAAAAGATAAAGGATTTAGTAATACTAGCACATCCAGAATGCAATAAGGAAGTTAGAAATATAGCAGACTTTTTAGGAAGTACAAAGGATATAATAGAATATGCTTCAAAAACAAACTTTAAAAACTATTTAATTGCAACAGAAGATGGAGTTATGCATACATTAAAAAACAATAATCCAGACAAAAACTTTTTTGTACCAGGGTTGCCTGCAATTTGCATGAATATGAAAAAAACTAGACTTGATGATATATACTTCTCACTACTTCATAAAAAGCACTTAATCAATGTTGATGAAAATATTGCAGACAAGGCAAGAACAAGCCTTGAAAAAATGCTTGAGTTAGCAAGGTGATTAAATGATTAAAGCAGATGTTTTAATTGTTGGTACAGGAATTGCAGGTCTATATACTGCCCTAAACTTAAATGAAAACTTAAACATAATACTTGTTACCAAATCAACTTTAACAGAATCCAACTCATATCTTGCACAGGGTGGCATATCAACTGCTATTGATTTAGATGATATAAATAGTTTTTGTGAAGATACTATTAAAGCAGGAAACTACAAAAACAATCTAGATGTTGTTAAAATGGTAGCCACAAAATCAATAGATGTTATAAGACATCTTGATTTTTTAGGTGTTGACTTTGACAAAGTTAACGATGAGTTTTCATACACTAAAGAAGGTGGCCACAGCAAAAAAAGAATAGTTCATTGCAAAGATTATACTGGAAAAGAGGTCATAGAAAAGCTACTTGATAAATTAACTAGAATAAAAAATATTAAAATATTAGAGCACACTACTTTGATTGATTTAATTACAAAGGATAACAGTTGTCTAGGTGGGGTGTTTTTAAACAACGAAAAAACCTTAAAGATTTATTCAAAATATACAGTTCTTGCAACTGGTGGTATTGGTGGACTTTTTAAAAATTCAACTAATCAAAGAACACTTACAGGGGATGCACTTTCTATTGCATTAAAAAGAAATATTAAATTAAAAGATGTAGAGTATGTACAATTTCACCCTACTTCACTTTACCAAAATACAAGCAAACGCAGATTTCTAATTTCTGAGAGCCTTAGAGGTGAAGGGGCAATACTAAAAAATAAATCTGGAAATAGATTTGTAGATGAACTTTTGCCTAGGGATAAGGTTACACTTGCTATTTTAAATGAAATTAAAAAAACTGAAAGTGATTTTGTTTATCTTGATATAAGCCATAAAAATGCTGATTATATCAAAAATAGATTCCCTCTAATCTATAATGAATGTGTAAAAAATGGTATTGATATAACAAAAGAAGCTATTCCTGTCCGTCCCGCCCAACACTATTATATGGGGGGAATTGAAGTTGATAAATATGCCAAAACATCAATGAATAGGTTGTTTGCAGTTGGTGAGGTTAGCTGTACAGGCCTACATGGAAGCAATAGACTTGCTAGTAATTCTCTTTTAGAGGGACTTGTTTTTGGTAAAAATTGCGCATCATATATAAATGATTATATCTACTCAACTAAACTTGAAATCTTAGATATTCATATTAACACTAACCACATTATCCACGAAAACAAAAACATATTTAAAAATAAATTTATTAATTTGAGAGGTGATTTGAAGGATGAACTTATTTAATATAGACACCTTAATTAAAGAAGCCCTATCAGAGGACATAAGCTATATTGATCTAACAACAGAAGCTATTGTAAAAGACAATAGTTCATCAGTAGCTCACTTAATTGCTAAAGAACAAGGAATTATGTCAGGAATATATGTATTTAAAAGAGTTTTTGATTTATTAGGTAATGTAGAATGTGAAATATATTTTAAAGATGGATGTTATGTTAATAAAGGTGATATTATTTGTAAACTTACAGGTAATACCAAGAATATATTGATAGGGGAAAGAACTGCTCTTAATTTTGTTCAAAGAATGAGTGGAATAGCTACTTTAACAAACAAATTTGTAAAACAATTAGACGGAACAAAAACAAGGCTTTTAGATACAAGAAAAACAACCCCTACTCTAAGAACCCTTGAAAAATATTCAACTAGTATTGGTGGTGCTCTAAACCATCGTTTTAATCTTTCAGATGGGATTTTAATTAAGGATAATCACATTAAGGCCGCTGGCAGTATAAAAAATGCTGTTGAACTTGTTAGACAAAGATATGGAAACATAAAAAAAATAGAAGTAGAAACTGAAACAATTGATATGGTAAAAGAATGTCTTGAATGTAATGTTGATATTATAATGCTTGATAATATGGATATTGAAACTATAAAAATTGCACTGTCTATTATTGATAACAGAGCATTGGTTGAAGTGTCTGGCAATATTACTTTAGAAAATATTTACGAAGTTGCAAAGCTTGGAGTTGATTATATTTCCACAGGATATATTACTCACTCATATAAATCCCTAGATCTAAGTTTAAAGATTCTTTAACTTATATTGACATAATTAATTGTAACAAAAATACCACCTCCTAAATATCTTAAATTAATAGGGGGTGGTATTTTTGAACGCAATAATGAACTTTTCACCTATCGTTCTCGCGTTTTTAGCAACGTTATTTACATGGTTTGTAACAGCACTAGGCTCTGCACTTGTTTTCTTTTTTAAAGATGTAAATCAAAAAATATTAAATTCTATGATGGGATTTGCAGCAGGTGTTATGATTGCAGCTAGCTTTTGGTCACTAATCTCTCCTGCTATTGAGCTATCTGATGAACTTGGATATAACCCTGTTATACCAACAGCAGTTGGTGTTTTATTGGGTGGTTTATTTATAAGATTTACTGACATAGTTGCATCTAAAATACACAAAACCGAAGAAAAAGAAGACTCCTATAATTGGCGTAGGATGTTTCTATTGATTTTAGCCATAACCCTTCACAATATCCCAGAAGGACTTGCAATTGGTGTAGCTTTTGGAGCTCTAAATTTTGGATACACACCTGCAGCATTCGCAGCCGCAATGTCACTGGCAATCGGTATAGGTATTCAAAACTTTCCTGAAGGTGCAGCTGTCTCCCTTCCATTAAGACGTGAAGGAATGACTACTTTTAAAAGCTTTATGTACGGTCAAGCATCGGCATTGGTTGAACCAATTTCTGCAGTTATAGGTGCTTATTTAGTTGTTTATATAAGAGCTATTCTTCCATATGCTCTATCATTTGCAGCAGGTGCTATGATTTATGTGGTTGTAAAGGAACTTGTACCTGAATCCCAATCCAATGGAAATGAAGGACTAATTAGTTTAATTACTCTAATTGGTTTTATTGTTATGATGGTACTTGATGTGGCGCTAGGTTAATTATATTTATATGGGGCTGTC
>JAOAFH010000105.1 GCA_026416355.1 Clostridiales bacterium
GATGGAAATGCAAATGCATCATTGGTTCTTGGCATAGTTTCGTTGATATTTACTTTTGTTCCAATTTGGGGATTTATCCCAATTATAACTGCAGTAATTGGACTTGTTTTAGGGTTAAGTGCTAAAAAGAGTATAAAGGAAAACCCAAACGAAGTTACTGGCATGGGAATGGCAACGGCAGGAATAATATTATGTACATTTGTTATTGTAATTTTCATTCTAGGTCTTATGGGATGTGTATTATTCAGTGCAACCAATGTCAAAATGATAAAATAATTTTTGTATAAAAAAAATCTCTCTTTAATATAATGTAATGTATGTATATTAAAGGGGGATTTTACTATGAGAAACGATGGAAATGCAATTGCATCAATGGTTCTTGGCATAATATCATTAGTTCTTTTGTTTTTACCAGGAATAGGATGGTTTGGTATTATAACAGCTATCGTTGGCCTAGTTCTTGGAATAAATTCAAAGAATAGAATTAAGGCAAATCCAAATGAATTAGGTGGAATGGGAATGGCTTCTGCAGGAGTGGTTATGAATATAGTTGCACTTGTATTAGTAATATTAGGACTAATTGCATGTGGAGCGTTTATTGGTGTAATGTCACAATTGTAGTATAATAAAATAGCACCAAGCAGATAAATTATCTGTTTGGTGCTAAAATATTTAAAATATCTTTTCTAATATAGACATAACTATTTCTACAATAAATAGTATAATAACCATCCACTCAAGTTTAGTTCCACGTTTAGCATGGGTTAGAGATGTAAATACTTCTGTAATATCAAGTAATACTTCGGTTTTGTGCCTAATTTTATCGTATCTATCCTTTAGTTCAAATAAGTCTGATAGTTTAGTGAAAAATTCTTCGGCATCTTCAATTTTCCAAGCCACATCTGGTTTGTCTAAAAGCATAATATATGAAATGGTATTGTATTTAAATCTTAAAACCTTTGAAGACATTTTAGCTAGGTGTGTATCGCTAAGGTGAAGCTTTCCGTTATCTAGATAAACAATTATGTTTTCTATTTCATCTAGTAAATTATCTATATCTACCTCAATCTTTTTAAGTGCAACAGATTTTGCTAGGATTGTTGCTACAATTTCCATATAGTAAGGTTTAAAAACATTTACAGTTATAGAATCGTAACTTAATTCTTCATCTTTGTTTTTATCTATTACAAGTCTAAAATCCTCTATGTAATTAAATATAGTGTTGTTTTTAAGAGTATTATCAATTTTTTTTAGATATTCTATAACATCTCTTTGTTCATGAAAGGTCAGATTGGCAGATACAATTGAACCAAAATGATATACATAAACATATTTATTATTAGGGTGAGATAAAATTCCTTTAAGATTTCTTTCATCAAGTATAAGAGGTTCTTCCCACTTAAATTTTTTATTTATTCCAAAATAGTTGGCAATTTTATAAAGGTTTATTTCATTACTTATAAAACTTGCCTTAAATTCATAAAACATAACATAGACCCCTTTTAATAGATTTAATCTTGTTTTTATTGTATAATTAATATTAGATAATGTAAATGGGCGGTGGAAAAATGTTTAATGTATTAACAGGTATATCAGTTGAAGAATATTTAAAAACATATGATGAATCCAAACTTACTAAGCATAATTATTTTATGGATAAAGTAATGAGTTCTAATGTTTTAAATGAAGTTGTTAAAAAAGCAAATAAAGATTTCATGATTCTTATGTTTTCAGAAGAATATTGTCCTGATTGTTTAATATTATTCCCATTTATTAAATTTTTAAATGATAAAATGGGTATCAATGTAAAAATATTAAAAAGACAGGGAAATGAGGATGTTTTAAAAGAACTAACAGGAGATTCAAGAATACCAACAGCCCTTTTTATAAACACAGATAATACATTAAGGGGAATGATTATAGAGTTTCCTCCAGAATTTAAAAATAGTTTAATAGGGCTTTCTATGGATGATATGAAACAAAAAATATCAGAGTATAGAGAAGGAAAATATATTGAGCTAATTGAGAAGGAAATAGTAAATATAGTTAATACTAAAGGGGCTTTTTAAGCCCCTTTAATTAAATCCTTTTGATCTCTAGCCATCTCTTTAAGTCTAGGGTTTACCCCTGGAGTTACTATAACCTTACTAAACCATAATAGTGCTTCTTCGTTGTTTCCAAGTCTTCTTGCCAGCTCACCAATTAAGTATGATAATGTATGATTATCCATACCACATATAGGGAATGGCTCCTTTTCAAATGCCTCTTTAAAACCAACATAAGCCTGTTCTAAAAACTTCATTTCTTCTTCTTTATTTTCAATTAATCTGTTAACCCATGCAATTTTAAGGCATGTATAGGCCTTTTCACTTGTTCTTGATTTTTTTACAACGGAATTTAATAGAGATAGTTTATATCTTTCTATTGCTATATTTTCATCATATATTTCTGGATATTCTTTAAACTTAAACCTAGGTGTTATTGTTGATTTAATTAGTAGAATTTGCTCTGGTTTAAGTTTTTCAAAATATTGATTTAAGGCGCTATATCCACAACTTGGACAAATGTGTACATCATAAAATAGAGGATTTGGCCCTTCGTATTTTGGCATTAAATCAGTATCCATTCCAATTCTTCTGGTTTTACCGTTTTTTAATGCTTTGGATTTAAATTCAGTATCACATACAGGACAGATTATTGTTTTATCATAAAGGAAAGTGTCCACAGTTTTCTTTACAGTAGGTTCGTCTTTCTTTGGTTCTTCTTTTTCGTAAATGTTTAATTTAATATCTTTAAATCCAAGATTTTCAAGCCCTGAAAATAAATCTGACATATAATCACTCCTTATGCTTTAGTTCCTTTGCTTGCGAATCTATATAATATATATAGGCAATAATCTTTGCTACAGCTTCATATAGTTCTGGTGGAATTGGAGCAGAAGGTTCAACTCTACTAAGTTCTTCTGCAAGTGTCTTATCCTCAACAATGGGTATATTGTGTTCTTTTGCTTTATTAATTATTTTATTTGCAATATCACCAAGTCCTACTGCAGTAACAATAGGAGCCTTATAATTGTTGTTATATTTTAGTGCAACAGCTTTTTTTCTTTTCATACCTTCACATCCAAATCACTAAATATTGCTTCGTTGAAAAAATTCACTATATTTTTATGACTATTAGAAATTTCATCAACACTAATACTTAAAAGATTTAACCCAACATCATGCAGAGAACTTTTTAACACATCTGTTTGACCTTTGATTAAGCTGATAAATTCTTTTGCGCATTTTAAATTGACTAATATGTTGTTATTTTGCTTATGAATATACGCTTCAATAGTTTCCATATGAGGCGTAACTACCTTCATAAAAAACTTTACATCGTTTATATCAATAACTTTTTTAGATTTATACTTGTTTTTAATTATAATACTGTTTTGATATAGGTTGTTATTAATTGGTGTGTTAAAAAAATAAAAGCTGTAGTTTTTATTTATCATTTTAATTATATCAAATTTTTCAATAAAGTCATTAATTATATTATTATATTCAATTTGGGAACTAAAGTTTTGGGATAATTCCTCACAAACTTGTGCAAATGTATAAATTTTAGTAGGTTTTGTATTTGTATGATTAGCAAGATTTTGTATAATATAATTAACAAAAGTGCTTTCGTTTAAAAAGTGTTTTGTTTTTATTATGTTATCAATTGACATAGAAAGTTTATTTTCAAGCATAAAACACAAAAAATCTGTGTCTATATCCTCTAGATTGTTTAGATATTGTTTTATAAACTCTAATTGACTAGAATCTAATTTTATATTAAAAAACTTATCAAGCAGAGTTTTAAATTCTTCATCGGAAAGTCCTTTAAGTTTATGGATTATATTTATTGTGTTATTAAGTAAAATAATGTTTTCATCTGTTGCAGGAAGATTAAATTTAACCAATGAAGAAATTAGTTCTTGCGCTTTGTTTTGCGGTATTGATAGCCTGTCAGCTATAAGTTTAACTTCATTAAAGTCTTTTTCTTCCTGTTTTGATTCAACAAGCTTTAATGTAACTGTTTCGTTATCTAAATTTTCAATAAAAAATTTTAAAAAACCTTCTTCTTTTTTAATATCCTTAGATAAAAAAATAGCAGGGAAAACAGAACCATCAAAAAGCCTAATGGCACCCCTGTTATCATCTAGAGCAATTATTTTAGCTTTTATAACTGAACCTTCGTAAAGTTTTTTAGGTTGATTTAAATTATCCCTTAGTAATTTTTCTAATCCTTGTATTTTCATAACATCACCTATTAAGTTATCGGATTAAAATAAATAAAATCAAGGGTGATTTAGATAAAATAATTTTAATAGTAGGAAGTGATGACATGGCAGTATACGCAATTTCAGATTTGCATTTATCATTATCAACAGACAAACCAATGGATGTATTTGGAGAACTATGGAAGGACCATCATCTTAAGGTTATGGAAAATTGGAATAGCAAGGTTAATGATGATGATTTGGTATTAGTTGCAGGAGATATATCATGGGCTATGAAGCTTGAAGAAGCATATAAAGATTTGGAATTTATTCATAATCTTAAAGGCAAAAAGGTATTTATTAAGGGAAATCATGATTATTGGTGGAGCTCTATATCAAAAATAAATGCATTGTTTGATGATATGTATTTTATACAAAACACCCATTATGTATATAAGGATTATGCAATTTGTGGGACAAGAGGCTGGATTAATCTAGAAAATATTCAAGATGAACATGATTTAAAGGTACATAAAAGAGAACTTTTAAGGTTAAAGATGTCATTAGATAGTGCTAAAAAAAATGGATATGATAAATTAATTGTTATGATACATTATCCGCCTATAACTAAAATTGCAGTTAATCAAGAGTTTGTAGATACTTTAAAGGAGTATAATGTTGAAAAGGTTATTTATGGACATATACATTATGATGCAAGATATATCTGCGAAAATGGAGTAATTGATGGCATTGAGTATATTTGTACATCCTGTGATATAATCAATTTTAATCCCATAAGGATTTTATAATTATTTTTGGGCAAACTAATTGCAGGAGGTGTGTTTTATGAAGGAATATTCTTTTAAAGTTCCATCTATGCACGATGAGACTTCTGCAAAAGAAATTGTTAGTATAGTCAACGGAATTCGTGGAATACAGAATGTTGATGTAGACTATCAAGAGGGAACAATAAATGTATTTTATGATGAAAACCAAGTAATTGAAGATAAGATTAGATATACAATTGAGAAAAAAGGGTTTAAAGTAAGGGATTAATAAATGGCTGTGTTTTCACAGCCATTATTTATATATCTTGTTGCAGCTTGTTTATTGTGGTATATTATAGCTATAAAATTATTTAGGTGATTATATGTACGATTATATTGATAAAAGTGAAAGAGATATAAAATCAGCAAAAGTTTTATTAGAACATCAATGTGGTAATGATTATGTAGCATTTCATTGCCATCAAGCAGTAGAAAAGGCACTAAAGGCTTTAATAATAAAATATAAACAACAAATTATTGAAGGTCACAGTTTGATATTTTTATGTAAAGAAGCATCAAATATTGATAAACGATTTTTAGATTATAAAAAAGATTGTACATTTGTAAATCAATACTACATTGAAACTAGGTATCCAGCAGAAAGTCCTCTAATTGTAAGTGATGATGAAGCACAAGAATGTATAAATATAGCATCAAGAATATTAGATTTAGTTAAAAATATAATAAATATATAATTTACATGAGAAGGATTTAATATGATTATACATATTGGAGCAAAGGAAGGGCAAATAGCCGAGACTATATTGCTGCCTGGGGATCCACTTAGAGCAAAATTTATAGCCGAAAACTTTTTAGAAAATGCAGAGTGTTATAACGAAGTTAGAGGAATGTATGGTTTTACTGGATATTACAAGGGCAAAAGGGTTTCAGTTCAAGGAACAGGTATGGGTGTACCATCAATATCAATCTATGTAAATGAGCTTATAAATAGTTATGGGGTTAAAAACTTAATTAGAATAGGAACATGTGGTGCAATAAAAGAGGATGTTAAAGTTAGAGATGTAATATTAGCAATGAGTGCTTGTACAAGTTCAAGCACAAACAGACTAATTTTCAATGGAATGGACTATGCTCCAACTGCAAATTTTGAGCTTTTAAATAAGGCATATAACTTTGCAAAAGAAAATGGTATGGATGTTAGAGTAGGAAGTGTATTAACAGAGGATACATTCTATCATGATGATAGAGACTTTTATAAGATATGGTCAAAATATGGAGTTATGGCAGTAGAGATGGAAACAGCTGCACTTTATACTCTTGCTGCAAAATATGGAGTTAATGCACTATCAATATTAACTGTTTCAGACCATGTTGTAACAGGAGAAGAAACAACAGCAGCAGAAAGACAAACTACATTTACAAAAATGATGGAAATAGCACTAAGCTTAGCTTAAAAATTTCGCCTTTAGGGCGAATTTTTTATTTATTTTACTCCTTTTTGGGAAAACTAATCAAAAAGGAGGTGTTTATATGTCAATTTTTAAAGGATATAGCTTAGAAAGGCATAATGATGAATATACACTAATATTATATGTTAATGCCAATTCCACAGAAATTTCGTCAGAACTTGGTGAAGTTATAAAAAAGACTTCAGATGATTTGAGGGAATATGTATCTAGAATAGTAAATGATAAATTTCCAAATATAAAAATTACATCTGCAAAGGTAGTATTAGGAACAATGCTTCTTGCTAGTGTGCCACTTGGTGCCTCTCCACTGAATACAAAGGCAATGGCACAAACAGTAGGTCAGGAGGTTCCAGAATTTTATACAGTAAAATCAGGTGATACCCTATGGAGAATATCACAAACATTTGGTGTACCAGTAGACAAAATTAAAAACTTAAACAATTTAACAAGTGACAATATATACATAGGTCAAACTTTAAGATTAAAGGAACAAGTGAGAGAAACACTAGTAACCTATGATACATATACAGTAAAATCAGGTGATTCGCTTTGGTCAATAGCTAAGGCATATAACACAACTGTTGATAAAATAAAATCACTAAACAACCTAACATCAGATGTAATTAGGGTTGGGCAAGTTTTAAAGGTTAAAGAAAATGTTATATATGGTATGTACTATACAGTAAAATCGGGAGATACGCTATGGAAAATATCACAAAGCTTTGGAGTTAGTGTTAACGAAATTAAAAGTATTAATAACTTAACTCTCGATACAATTAATGTTGGACAGAAATTGTTTATACCAGAAAAGGCAGTAGAGGAAATTAAGCCTCCTACAACAAAACCAACTCCTGTATATGAATGGCCAGCAGTTACATATATAGTTCAGCCAGGTGATACTGTGTATTCAGTTGCTAAAAAGTTTAATACAACAGTTGATAATATTCTTAGATACAACTATATGGCACCTGATGATTGGCTTGATGCTGGAGATAAAATTGCTATATCAGGTTATGCACCTAGGGTATATACAGTAACTCCAGGTGAGTCAACTTCTCCATCAAACAAAGGTAAGGCTGTTGATTGGTTTTTAGAAGGACAGTATCTAATAAAAAGAGGCGATGTGTTTACAATTGTAGATGTAAATACAGGAAAACAGTTTAAGGTTAAGATGATGGGTGGATATAATCATAGTGATATAGAACCATTAACAACCCAAGACACAGAAATAATGAGAAGCTTATTTGGAACATGGCAATGGAATCCAAGGTCAGTTGTAATATTTAAAGATGGTATGAATATAGCAGCATCTCTTTCAGGAATGCCACATAGTGCACAAACCATCACAACAAACGGTGTGTCTGGACATTTTGATTTGTATCTAAAGAACAGTTTACCTCATAGCCAAGATGCATCACAGGCATATGTAGATATGCACTATAAAAATATAGATTTAGCCTCTGGCTTATAAATATTAAGCTAGGCTAAGATTACCAAACATATTTAAAGATATTTAAACATACAAGCTTTATTTGAAAAGATAATTCCCTCAAAGTTTTCTTTACTTTTAATAAATAAAAATGTAAAATAATTTTTGATAAACATTATAAAATATATTAAGAATATATTTTGGAGGAATCGTAATGTTAGTAAGAGATGCAATCCCAAACGACGTCCCGTCGGTCGCCAAAATACACATGGATGTTTGGAAAGATACTTATGAGGGAATAATACCAAGGGAAGTATTAAACGAAAGAAACTATGAGGAATTAGAAGATAGCTGGCTAGATAGAATATTTGATGATCCAGATACTAAAGAGCTTATGCTTGTTGCAGAAAATGAAGATGGAGAAGTAGTTGGATTTATAGTTGTTTCTACAGATGGTCAAGATTCATACGAAAGTATGATTAAGTCTATCTATGTAAATGAAGAATATCAACGTCAAGGAATTGGCACTATGTTATTTCAGGCTGCGATTGAAAGACTAGCAGAAGAGAACATAAACAATTTAATTGTTTGGACATATAAGGATAATAAAAATAGAAAGTTTTATGAAAAAATGGGTGGAAAGGTATTTAAGGAAGCAACAGTAGAGGTTAATGGACGCAAGGTTGATAAAATTTCCTATGTGTGGGATAATATAAATAGTTAATTAGGCTGCGTTATGCAGCCTTAATTTTTGAGGTGATGATATGTTTTTGTACTTTATAAATTACAGACCAGATGAAACAGAACTTTGCAATCTTGAAATGAGAAGTCTTTTTAAAATTAATCCAGAAAAAAAGTTTTTTATAGCTGATATTGATTTTAATATTAATAGAAGTGTATTTATTAAATATAAAATAAATATTTTAACAGAGGCAGATGACTTTGATACTATAGTTGAAAATGTTGAAAGATTAAATCTACACAAAGAAAATTATAAAATAAAATATTATGATATTGATGATAAAGTTAAAGTTGAATTTAATGAAAAACATCGACTTGAAGGAATTGTAGGAGAGAAAATAGAGGGAAGTGTAGATGTTTACAATCCAAGCATTACATATGCAATAAGTAAAATAGAGGACAAATGGATATTTGGAGAGTATATAAAAAATAGTGGAGAATGGCATAAGCATGAACACAAACCAGTCTATTATTGCAATGCGCTTCCAGTTAGAATAGCAAGATCTATGTTAAATATAGGGCTTGAAGACAATGTTAATAAAAAAGTAGTTGACCCTTGCTGTGGAGTAGGGACAGTATTGCTTGAGGCAGCTACAATGGGGGTTAATATTGATGGATACGATTTAAATGATAAAGTTGTTGAAAATGCACTAAAGAATATAGAATTTTTTGGTTATAATATAAAAGTAGAAAACAAAGATATTAGTAAAATAAACAATAAATATGATTTAGCAATAATAGACCTACCTTATGGAATTTTATCTATAACATCCCATGAGGAAATAATGCACATTTTAAAAAGTGCAACAAACATAACAAAAGAGGCTGTTATTGCTGCCGTAGATGACATAAGAGAGGATTTAGAGACAGTTGGGTTTACAACTGTTGATTATGCAATAGTACCTAAAAAGCATTTTAAAAGATACATTTTTAAGTGCAAACTAAATAAATAAGGGGGAACGAAAGATGAAAACATTGGCCATAGTTTTGTTTATAGCAACATATTTGTTACTTATATTTATGCCTAAATATAGAACACAGGTTGCTGTAACAGTTGCTGCTTTGTTTGTGATACTAGGAATATTGCCACTAAATAAGCTTTTTTTCACAATTGATTGGAATGTAATATTGATGATAACAGGTACAATGGGAATAGTTTCACTTTTTATAGAATCAAAAATGCCAGCAGTTATGGCAGATTTTATTATAGACAGAGTTAACTCTGTAAAATGGGTGGTTATATCCCTTGCACTATTTGCAGGAATAGTTTCTGCTTTTATCGATAATGTTGCAACTGTTTTAATAGTTGCACCTGTTGCAGTTAATCTTGCCAAGAAACTAAAGATTTCACCTGTTTATATGATAATTGCTATATCAATATCATCTAATCTGCAGGGTGCAGCTACTTTAGTTGGAGATACAACATCACTATTACTTGGTGGATTTGCCAATATGGACTTTTTAGACTTTTTCTTCTTTAAAGGAAGAATAGGGTTATTTTGGATCGTACAAATTGGTGCAATAGTTTCAGCATTTATACTTATGTATTTCTTTAGAAACTATAATCAACCAATACATTTAGAGGAGAAGGAAAAGGTTGAGGATATGTTTCCTACATATCTTTTAATATCAATGGTGCTACTTTTGATTTTAGCATCATTTATACCAAATAAACCTTCAATAACAAATGGTTTGATATGTACAGTTCTACTACAAATAGGTCTAATAAAAGAGCTATTAATAAACAAAAACAGATATGCATTAAACACAACACTACTGCAAATAGATTATCAAACAATACTTCTTTTAATGTCTTTGTTTGTTATAATAGGTGGAATAACAGAGGTTGGAGTTATTAATGACATAAGTAATATATTTTTAAAGATTGGTAAAAATAATTTGTTTTTAATTTATAGTTTAATTGTTTGGTTTTCAGTTTTAGTTTCAGCATTTATAGATAACATTCCATATACTGCAACGATGCTTCCTGTTGCAGCAAAGATAGCAGCAGGAATGGGTATTGCACCATATGTTCTGTATTATGGTCTATTAGTTGGAGCAACTTTAGGTGGAAATATAACTCCAATAGGTGCTTCAGCCAATATTACATCCCTTGGTATTTTAAGAAATGAGGGGTATGAGGTTAAGGCTAAGGATTTTATGAAGCTAAGTGTTCCATTTACCCTAAGTGCAGTTTTAACAGGATATATATTGGTATGGGTTATTTGGATGTAGATATAATTGCTTTTTATAAAAAGAAACTGTCTCTAAGCAAATTATATAAAGCCATGAAACAATTGTTTCATGGCTTTTATTATGTAATATGTAAATAGTATAAAAATTATATGTATAACTTGCAATAATTTGGGAATAATATTATAATAGATAATGCAAGTTATTTGCAAATAGAAGGAGGGGTATTATGGAACTACTACACGAAGCATTACACGATACGATAATAGCACTACCTATATTGATTGTAGCATTCGTACTTATTGAATTTATTGAACATAAGATGGGGAAAAAATACGATTATAAAATAAAACAAGCAGGTAAATTTGGACCAATAATAGGGGCGGCACTTGGTATTATTCCACAGTGTGGGTTTTCTATTCTAGGTGTAATGTTTTATTTTCAAGGATATATTACACTTGGAACTTTAATGGCTATATTTTTAGCAACATCAGATGAGGCGCTACCTGTACTTATTTCAAACCCACAAGCAGCAGATAAAGTAATTCCATTTATTATTATAAAATTTTCAGTAGCTGTATTGTGGGGATATGTTGTTGATTTACTTATTAAAACTAAAACAGTTGAGATACATGATGGGGATATGGAACTTGCAGCAACTGATGAATGCCTAACAGAGCATTTTGATTTAAAAGAAGTGCTTTTACACTCTTTTAAAATGAGTTTAAAGATTTTTGCATATATGTTTATAATAAACGTTGTATTAGGATATCTTATCGAAACATTCCACATAGATGAAACAGTTGGAATTTTGAGCAAAACATCATTTGTTCAACCAGCATTGGTTTCCTTAGTTGGATTAATACCAAACTGTGCAATATCAGTAGGAATTATACAAGGTTTTACTCTGGGAGTTTTAAGTTTTTCTAGTGCTATTGCAGGGTTATCTGCAAACGCAGGACTAGGACTTCTATATTTAGTTAAGGAATCAAAGAGTAAACTAGATGCATTTAAAATCATCGGTCTATTATATTTAATAAGTGCTGTAACAGGAATTTTACTTTTCTTTTTAATGAAATAAAGACTGGTGTATAAACTTTTTATAGCTTTTTAAATTATAATCTGTTAATAAACTAGAGCCATTAAACAATTTAAGAAGTATATTGATATCTTAGTGAAATATCATAATACTTCGTAATTGTTAATGGCTCTTTTATTGCATTAAAACTTGTGCGACACCTCTATTTTAAACTTAATGCATAATTAAATGCATCTTCTAAAACTTCTTTACAACATTTACCGGAAGGGTTTTGTGTCTTACATCTACAACCCTTCATTGCTCCACTTTTATCAATTAGTTCTTGAAATGTAGAAACTTCTTGCTTTTCAACAACAAGTTCAATAACATCCTTTAAAGTAACATTTCCGCAGTAGCAGACAATAGGATTTTCTTGATTTTTGTACCAAACAGGAACCTTTACATCTCTTTGAAAATATACCTCTGATGTATCATTGTTAAAATAAACTATATCACAATCTGGATTTTTACATAAACCATATTCACTTGATTTTAAATGTTTTTTAAAATGATCATTTATTAGGTTTTCGACTGTTATACGTTGTACAGTATCTCCTTGTTTTTTACACATTGGACAAATCATTTAATCAATCCCCCTAAAAAAATAAATTATTTAGTTTGAAATAATATAAACATATTCAATTAATATGTTTATATTATAATAACTTTAACATATAAAGAGCAAGTGATTTAAACTTAATTACCTATAAGTTACAATAAAAAATTTAGAAAATTTTATAAATAGGTTGATTTAATGTGTATAATGTTATATATTTATATTGTAAAAGTTAATAAACTTTACAGGTGCCATTGTTGGTTAAAAGGGAAAACGGTTAAAATCCGTTGCAGCCCCCGCTACTGTGAGTGGTGACGAAGCCTAAAAAAGCCACCTATTTGGGAAGGCTAGGTAGAGGAAGATCCACAAGCCAGGAAACCTGCCTGTAAAGGAGAGAAGTTACCTTCGGAGGGAAGGGAGACTTAAAATAGTTTGTATTTTAAGGCCCTTACCAGGGCTTTTTTTATTGGAGTGAAACATATGGCTAAAAAGGGATTACATGTTAGTGTACTATCAATATATGCTTTAATAATTATGACTATGGCATTTTTGACTCAAGACCCAATTGTTTTAGTGGGATTATTATTAACTGAAATATTATTATTAACTTCATTAAAAAAATTAAATGTTGTTAAAACAACACTTAAAATATTTTGGCCACTACTTTTAATAACAATATTAATTAATTTGTTCTTTACAAGTGCAGGAGTATATGTTCTCTTTAGTGTGTTTAACAAACCAATAACACTTGAAAATATAATATACTCTAGCTTGTTTGGGATTAAGCTACTTGTTGTAATTTACATTTTTTATATAATAGAAACTTTAATTGACTCAGATTCGGCTGTGTCATACTTTTCTTCTAAGATGCCAAAAACAACACTTTTGTTTATGGTTTGTTTTAAGCTGATTCCTAATATGAGAAAAAAACTTAGGGATTTAAAGGATATTTATACAGTAAGGGGAGTAGATTTTGAAAGCAAAAGTCGCTTTGAAAGAATAAAGGCGCAAATTCCTCTTTTAATGGTAGTTATAGAAGAAGCACTAGAATCATCATTTGATATTGCAGAATCAGCATATACAAAGGGCTTTTTAACAGGCAAAAGAACTGCTTTTATGAATAGAAAATTGAAATTTATGGATTTTATAATAACAATAGGATGCGTAATGACATTTGCTGCTTTTATTGTTCTAAAGTTTTTAGGTATGCTTGACTACAATGTATATGAAAATTATACTTATAACCTTAGAATTTCAAGCATTGGCATTATGTTATCAATTATTTGTATAACAGTTTTAATCTATCTTAACTATAAGGAGAGTAGCTATGCTTATTGATATAAGGGATATAAATTATTATTATCCTAATTCAAATAAAAAGGCACTTGATAATATAAATTTAAAATTTGATGATGGGGAGTTTGTTTTAATAGCAGGTCACTCAGGTTCTAGTAAATCAACACTTGTAAAGGCAATAACAGGTGCAGTGCCCAATTTTTATGGTGGAAAAATAAGTGGACATATATTCATTGATGGTGAGGATATTTTAAAAATAAATGAAAATAAAAAAACTGCTTTAATTTCTATGGTTTTTCAAGACCCAGAAAGACAGCTTTTAATGAACAAGGTATATAGAGAAATAGCATTTGGTCTTGAAAATCTTGCACTTAATGAAGCAACAATTAAAAAAAGAATTTGGGAGTCACTTGAGTTTTGTGGTATTACTGAACTTTATGATAGAGATATACAAACATTATCAGGTGGACAAAAGCAAAAGGTGGCAATAGCCTCAGCCTTATCTTTTATGCCAAAGTGTATAATTTTAGATGAACCAACTTCACAACTAGACCCTATCAGTGCAGATGAAATACTAAATATTGCTAAAAAAATTAATAAGGAGCTTATGATAAATGTAATTGTTGTAGAGCAGAGGGTATCAAGATGGTTTGACCATGTTGATAAGGTTGTGGTTATGAAGGATGGCAAGATAAAGTTTAGTGGCACTAAAGAAGAGATGTTTTTAAAAGATGATGAGGAGCTAATAGACTATTTGCCATCTAAAATAAAAGTTGCTAAAAGGCTTGGTATGAAATGTTACCCAAATGACAATAGAGAGATTAAAAAAATAATAGATAATAAAAATTTAAAGGAAATAACTAAGCAAATTAAATGTGATGAAAAACTATTACAAGTAAAAAATTTAATAGTCAGATATGAAAATTTTTTAGCTGTTAAGGATGTAAGTTTTAATATAAATAAAGGGGAAATTACCGCACTTTTAGGTTCAAATGGTGCAGGTAAATCAACAGTATTAAAGTCAATAATAGGTCTTTTAAATTACAAAGGAAGCATTGTTTTAGAAGGAGAAAAAATAGACAAGCAAAAGGTAAAGGATAGAGCAAAGTATATAGGATATCTATCTCAAAATCCAAATGACTATATAACAAGAGAAACAGTTTATGATGAATTAAAGTTTACTTTAGATAATTTTAAAATAAATGACTACTCTATAATAGATGACATACTAAAAAGGCTTGATATTTATAAATTAAAGGATAAAAATCCAAGGGATTTAAGTGGAGGAGAAAAGCAAAGACTTGCACTTGCAAATGCCCTTATTTTAAGACCAAAACTACTACTCTTAGATGAGCCTACAAGGGGAATAGATGCAAAGATAAAAGAAGAAATAAAAGAAAGCTTAAAGGATTTAGCAAATCAAGGCATAGCAATACTTTTAATAACTCATGATATAGAATTTGCCTCAGATGTTGCGGATAAATTTATGATTATGTTTGATGGGGAGATAGTAGATATTGGTGATAGCAGAGTATTAGAGGATTGTATTTACTACACAACAGAAATAAATAAGCTTACAAGACAAAAACAAAATGGGATTTTTACTTACAAACATTTTGTAAAGGCTTTGGAGGGAAATGAGTGAATTATGCAGTTTTAATTAATTTAGGCATATTAATTATTATTTTTGCTGTCTATTATTATTTTGAAGTAGGCAAAATGGGAACAAAGGAGATTGCCCTTGTTGCAACTCTTGGTGCAATTGCTGGTGTTTTTAGAATACCATTTGCATCAATTCCAAATGTACAACCTACGACATTTTTGGTGGCAGTATCAGGTAATGTATTTGGACCTTTTGTTGGCTTTTTGGTTGGAAGTACAGCAGCATTTATATCAAATATATTTTTAGGACATGGTCCTTGGACAATATGGCAAATGTTCTCTTGGGGAATAGTTGGAGCTATATCAGGACTATTTAATAAAAAGATTAAACTAGAGATATTTGCTGTTATCTGTTTTTTATATGGATTTATGTTTGACTGGATAATGAATCTTTGGCATGTTATAGGCTTTATAAGGCCTATAAATATAAAAACAGTTGCTTTAGCTTATCTTACAGGGCTTATGTTTGACATTTTTCATGCAACTTCAAATTTTATATTTGCAGTTATTTTTTATGATGAAATGTACAAAATTTTAAAGCGTTTTAAGGATAGGCTAGAAGTAACATATATTAAAGAAGTGGGGGGAGACTCATGAAAAAAATAGTATCAAAATTTATGCTTTTTATTTTTATGTTTATTCAGGTATTTTCAATAATACCAAAACAAGTTTACGCAAATGCACAAAATATTGAGGTTGTAGTTCAATCTAATCAAGGAATAATTGCAAAAGGAGAAACAACAAAAACAAATGCATTAGATGCATTAGACGATGTTTTAAAGTCAAAGTCAATAAGCTATACAGCAAAAGATAGCCAATGGGGTGGAAAATACATATCAGAAATTAATAATTTAAAAGAAGGAGATTTAGGGCAATCTACAGGATGGATGTATGCAATTCAAAGGGACGGCAAATATGAAATTCCTATGAATTCAATCGATGCAACTACACTTGAGCAAGGAGATAGA
>JAOAFH010000176.1 GCA_026416355.1 Clostridiales bacterium
AGCTTTATGTATAGAATAGGATTTGAGCTTGAGTCAAAGGGATTTGATATTGATTATGTATATTGTTCAGCAGATATGGATTCTTTAGATGGAGTAGTTATAAATGACTTAAACATTGCTATTGTTGATGGAACAGCACCTCATGTTATTGACCCTAAATACCCAGGTGCAGTTGAAAGAATATTAAACTTTGGTGACTATTGGGATATTGATCTACTCAGAAAATACAAAAAGCCTATAATATACTTCACAGATAAAATAAGTGAACAATATGCTATATTTTATTCAATTTTAAGGGAAGCAAAGACAATACATGATGAATGGGAAAAGGAATATTTAAAGGGAATGGACTTTGAAAAGGCAGAAAAAATAACAAATGATTTGTTAAACGAATTAGCTTTAAAACCACTTGATTCAAATGGAGAAGAAATTCATAGATTTTCTGGTGCTATGACTCCACAAGGTCAACAATGCTTCTATGAAGAATTAACTAGGGGAATTAGAAATAGAATTATTATTAAAGGTAGACCAGGAACAGGTAAATCTACAATGACTAAAAAAATAGCGAGAGCTGCAATTGAAGCAGGATTAGATGTTGAATACTATCATTGTGCATTTGACCCTGCAAGCATAGATATGATTATTATTCCAAAATTAAGTTTTGCAATGCTTGATGGAACAGCTCCTCATGTATTTGATGCAACAGGCAATGATAGAGTCATTGATATGTTTGAGTGTATAGATCAAAATATTGTTCATGAAAATGAAAACCCTATAAAGGATATTGAGGAAAGATATAAAAACAAAATAAACGAAGCAAAAGAAGTATATACACTTATAAAGAATTTACATGATGAGCTTGAGAAATACTATATTCAAGCTACTGATTTTAATGAAGTTGATGCATTAAGAAGAAGATTAGTAGATTATTTCATATCACTTAAATAAATAGAATTTTTAGGGAGTGAGTACTTTGTGTGGTATAGTAGGCTGGATTAACTATAATAGCAATTTAAAATATAAACTTTATGAAGTAGAAAATATGACTAAAAAGCTTTATAGAAGGGGACCAGATGAAGAAGGTTTTTATAGTAGTGAAAATGCTTTATTAGGTCATAAAAGGCTTGTGGTTGTTGACCCAGAAGGTGGTCAACAACCAATGATAAAGGAACACGGTGGAAATAGGTATATAATTGTCTATAACGGTGAGCTCTATAACACAGAAGAATTAAGACAAGAACTTAAGCAATTAGGATATTCTTTTAAATCTTATTCAGACACAGAAGTATTGTTAACAACTTTTATTCATTATAAAGATGAATGTATAAAACATTTGAATGGAATATATGCATTTGCTGTGTGGGATGAAAATAATAAAAGACTTTTTATGGCAAGAGACCATTTAGGTGTAAAACCATTATTTTATATAGTAAATGATAATGAAATATTGTTTGCATCAGAGATTAAAAGTTTACTAGCTCACTCAAAAATTAAAGCAATACTAGATAAAGATGGTTTAGAGACATTACTCTCTTTAGGACCATCAAGACCACTTGGTGATGGAATCTTAAAAGGAATAAAGGAAGTTCCACCAGCACATTATTTAGTTTTTGAAAAAGATAGATTTGAATTAAATGAGTATTGGAAACCTATGGCTGCAAGAAATGATTATTCTCTTGATGAAAATGTTGAGATAGTTAAAAATTTAGTTGTAGATGCAATTAACAGGCAATTATCTGCAGATGTAAAGGTTTGCACATTTTTATCAGGAGGATTAGATTCAAGTGTTATTTCTGCAGTTGCAGCCAAATATTTTAAAGAAAAGGGATTGAAGCTTGAGACTTTTTCAATTGACTATGAGGGCAACGATAAATTTTTCAAATCAAGCGAATATATTCCAAATTCAGACAAACAATATATTGATATGATGATAAAAGAAATAGATAGCCAACATGAAAATATAATAATTACACAGGATGAGCTAGTTAATTATCTAGATGAAGCTGTATTGGCTAATGACCTACCTGGAATGGCAGATATTGATTCATCGCTTTATTTGTTCTGTAAAGAAATAAGAAAGCATGCAACTGTTGCACTATCAGGTGAATGTGCAGATGAGGTATTTGGGGGATATCCTTGGTATATGAAAAAAGAAGATATATACTATAAGGGATTCCCATGGCTTAAATCAGTTGAAATAAGAAAGGCTATTTTTAATAATAATATAAAACTAGATATAGAAGGTAAAATAAGGAGTAATTACGAAGATACCATATCACAAGTTGATTATTTAGAAGAGGATGATGAATTTACAAGAAAGATTAGGGAAATGTTCTATCTAAATATAAAGTGGTTTATGATTACACTTTTAAATAGAAAAGACAGGATGAGTATGTCAAATAGTTTAGAGGTTAGAGTTCCATTTGCAGATTACAGATTAGTTGAATTTGCGTATAACATCCCACCACAACATAAGTTCTGTGATGATAGAGAAAAAGGTATATTAAGACGAGCATTAAGGGGTATTTTACCAGATGAAATAATAGATAGAAAAAAATCCCCATATCCTAAAACTCATAATCCTAGATACACAGAGCTTGTGTGTAGAAAAATGAATGATATAATGTCTAATAAAAATGAACCACTTCATTTGATAATAAACAAGGATTTTGTTGAAGAAACAATTAATAAAAAGGTAGCAAATATTGATTATAATTGGTTTGGTCAACTGATGAGTGGTCCACAAACATTAGCATATCTAATTCAATTAAATACTTGGCTTAAGGAATATAATGTTGATATATATATTTAAAGGGCAATAGCCCTTTTTTTAAGTTTCATCTATTATAAATGTATTCCACATTTTAAAGATATGATGGGCTTTATCATTTGATTTTATAAAAATTAGGTTTAATTTATCCTAAAATCGTGTATAATATAATTAAGTAGGGAGGTGTTTTTATGTTAGTAAATATTAATAATTTAGTTTCTATATCTGAAGCAAATCAAAATTTTTCAAAAGTTGCACGAATGGTAGATGAAAATGGTGTTGCTGTTATATTAAAAAATAACACACCAAGATATGTATTGATAGATTATAGCAAGTTGGAGAAAAATGCTATTGCAGATAATTCTACAGTAGAAGAAGTAGCAAACAATATTTTAACAAAACATCTTAAAGCTTTTGAGGAATTAGCAAAATGAAATTTTTAAGTAAAGAGCAATTAATAAATCTTCATGCTATTGTAATTAAAAGAACTGGTGGTATAAGTGGTTTAAGAGATAATGGTTTATTGGATTCTGCAATAAATTCTCCATTTCAGTCTTTTGGTGGAGAAGAATTGTATCCATCAATACAGGCTAAAGCTGCAAAGCTAGGATATAGTATTATAAAAAATCATCCATTTTTAGATGGAAATAAAAGAATAGGAATTCTTGCAATGATGGTATTTTTGGAAGTAAATGGCATTGAACTAAAGTGTACAGATGAGGAAATTGTAGATTTAGGATTAGGCGTTGCATCAGGAAAATATGATACTGAATATATAACTAAATGGATTATTGATTGTAGTAATAGATAGCTTTTTATATATACATTTTAATTAACCTTTATAGAGAAATCTATAAGGGTTTTTATATTATATTAAAAAATAAAATACATATGATATGTATTAATTCAGAATATATAATTTTGCATAGACAAATTATATATTAAATTATATAATTTATATAGCGAACATATGTTCAGAGGTGAAAAAGATGGGTGAATTTAAAATAGTTTCAAATTTTAAACCAACAGGAGACCAACCACAGGCAATAGACAAGTTAGTTGATGGAATAAACAGAGGTGATAGATGCCAAACACTTCTTGGGGTAACAGGCTCAGGTAAAACATTTACAATGGCAAATATTATAGAAAGGGTTCAAAAACCTACTCTTGTAATTGCTCACAACAAAACACTTGCTGCACAGCTTTGTAGTGAGTTTAAGGAGTTTTTTCCTGATAATGCAGTTGAGTATTTTGTAAGTTACTATGACTACTATCAACCAGAGGCATATGTACCACATACAGATACATACATTGAAAAGGATGCCTCAATAAATGATGAAATAGATAAACTTAGACACTCGGCTACATCTGCACTTTTTGAAAGACGAGATGTTATAATAGTTGCCAGTGTTTCATGTATATATGGTCTTGGAGATCCAAATGAGTATAGAGACCTAGTAGTTTCTTTAAGAGTTGGAATGGAAAAGGATAGAGATGAGGTTATAAGAAGCCTTGTGGATATTCAGTATCAAAGAAATGATATAAATTTTATAAGAGGGACATTTAGGGTTAGGGGAGATGTAGTTGAAATTTTCCCAGCTTCTCAATCTGAAAAGGCTATAAGAGTTGAATTTTTTGGAGATGAAATAGACAGGATTAGTGAAATAGATGTGTTAACAGGTGAGATTTTAGGTGAAAGAAAGCATATTTCAATTTTCCCTGCATCACACTATGCTGCATCAAGAGAAAAGATAGAAATGGCTATTGAAAAGATAGAGAAGGAATTAGATGAAAGATACAATGAACTTATTTCTCAAGATAGAGTACTTGAGGCACAAAGGCTAAAACAAAGGACAAATTATGATATAGAGATGTTAAGGGAAGTTGGATATTGTAATGGAATAGAAAACTATTCAAGGCATTTTGATGGCAGACAAAAAGGAGAACCACCATATACATTAATAGATTATTTCCCAGATGATTTCTTGCTTTTTATAGACGAATCACATGTTACACTACCACAGCTTAGGGCTATGTATGCTGGAGATAGGTCTAGAAAGGATAATCTAGTTGAGTTTGGTTTTAGACTTCCTTGTGCTTATGATAATAGACCACTTAGATTTGAGGAATTTGAAAAGAAAATAAATCAGGTTGTTTTTGTTAGTGCAACACCATCACAATATGAAATAGATAATTCTACTCAAATAGTTGAACAAATAATTAGACCAACAGGACTTTTAGATCCTGAAATTGTTGTAAAACCAATAAAAGGACAGATTGATGATTTAATTGGAGAGATAAAAAGTACAATATCAAAGGGATTTAGAGTTCTTGTAACAACACTTACAAAAAAGATGGCAGAGGATTTAACGGAGTATTTAAAGGATGTTGAAATAAAGGTTAGATATCTGCATTCAGATATTGATACATTAGAAAGAATGAGAATAATTAGGGATTTAAGAAAAGGTGAATTTGATGTTTTAGTTGGAATAAACCTTCTAAGAGAGGGTTTAGATATACCAGAGGTTGCATTGGTGGCCATTTTAGATGCAGATAAAGAAGGATTTTTGCGTTCTGAAACATCATTAATTCAAACAATAGGAAGAGCTGCAAGAAATGCTGAAAGTAAGGTAATAATGTATGCAGATAGAATTACTGATTCTATGAAGAGGGCAATAGATGAAACCAATAGAAGAAGAAATATACAAATGGAATACAATAAAGAACATGGAATTGTTCCAAAGACTGTTGTGAAGCCTGTCCATGAAATAATAGAAGCAACAAAGATAGCAGAAGATAAAGAGTTCTATGGTAAAGAGGATAAAGATCTACTAATTAAAACTCTAGAAGAAATGATGCTTGAGGCAGCAAAAAATCTAGAGTTCGAAAAAGCAGCAGAGCTAAGAGATAAAATATATAAACTTAAAGAAAAGGCTTAAGCATATATGGGTACATAATATGGTCACATATAATTCTACTATCACACCAGATTTTGTACCCTAATTTTTTAGCATTAAAACAAAATGGAACATCTTCGCCTAAATAATGATAATCATATTTTACTTTTTTACAAACTTCAGATTTAATTAGATATACAGCACCTGTAATATCAACTTCAAATAGTGAATTTTTAGGGAAACCAATATAATGTACTATATTGCCATTATTGTTTATTAAAATGTTTGGATAAATTTTCTTTTCATCATTATAAACAAGTGCAGATACAATATCCTTTTTATCTTCTAATAAACAATTTATTATATTTTTGGGGACAAGTATATCACTGTCAACAGAAAAAACATAGTCTTCATCATTGACGTAGGACAAAAAAATATTTCTTACGTCTGCAATTCTTTTATATATTTTATTTGATAGCCTATTGTGCCTAATGTCTTTAGGCATATTAAAATTATGGGTTTCTACTATTATTTTGTTATATTCATTTAGGTGTTGGTTTTTAAAATTTAACAAAAGGTTTAAACTATTATCGTGGCTATCGTTTATAATAAAAGAGAGTGTAATTAGTTTCTTTGGATAATCAATATCCGAAATGTGATTTAAATAATATGGAAGTATCCAATCTCTATTGTGAACAGGACATCCAATATAAATTTTATACATAATAAGAACTCCAAACTATTACTTACTTTATATTATTCTTTAAAAAACAAGAGGTGAAAAAATGGCTAAAGATAAAATTATAGTAAAAGGAGCAAGGGAACATAATTTAAAAAATATAGATGTTGAAATCCCTAGAAATAAATTTGTGGTTTTAACTGGGTTATCAGGTTCAGGGAAGTCATCTCTTGCGTTTGATACAATATATGCAGAGGGACAAAGAAGGTATGTTGAATCTCTATCTGCATATGCAAGACAGTTTTTAGGACAGATGAACAAACCTGATGTTGATTATATAGAAGGGTTGTCACCTGCTATATCAATTGACCAAAAAACCACAAGCAAAAATCCTCGTTCTACAGTTGGAACAGTAACAGAAATTTATGATTATTTAAGGCTTTTGTATGCTAGAATAGGTATTCCACATTGTCCTAAATGTGGTCGTGAGATTACTAAAATGAGTGTTGATCAAATAGTAAATAAAGTGCTAGAGCTCGAAGAGAGAACAAAAATACAAGTTTTAGCGCCAGTTGTCAGAGGAAGAAAGGGAGAACATGCTAAGCTATTAGAAAAAATAAAAAAAGATGGATTTGTTAGAGTAAGAGTAGATGGTAACATATATGACATAAATGAAGAAATAAAATTAGAAAAAAATAAAAAACATAACATAGAGGTTGTAGTTGATAGAATTGCCATTAAAGATGGGATTAAATCTAGATTATCAGACTCAATTGAAACAGCACTTAAATTATCAGAAGGGTTAGTAATAATTGATGTAATAGATGGTGAAGAGATGCTCTTTAGCGAAAACTTTGCTTGTCCTGATTGTAATATAAGCATTGGAGAGATTACTCCAAGAATGTTTTCATTTAATAATCCCTATGGTAAATGTGATAGATGTGATGGACTTGGAGCACTAATGGAGGTAAGTCCTAATTTAGTTATTAAAGATATGGATTTGTCAATAAACGAAGGAGCAATTAAACCTTGGGGAGAACTGAGAGATGACACATGGACCTATTCAATACTTGAAGGACTTTCAAACTATTATGGATTTAGTTTAGATACTCCTTTAAAAGACTTGCCAGAGGATATTTTAAACATTATTTTATACGGAAATAATGGAGAAAAATTTAAAGTTAGCTTTGATAGACAGTATGGAAAAGGGGAGATGATGTATAGTTTTGAAGGAATTATACCAAATCTCCAAAGAAGATATAAAGAAACAAATTCCGAATATATTAGAAGTGAAATAGAAGGATATATGGAGTTTAAAACTTGTCCAAAGTGCAAAGGAGCAAGATTAAGAGAAGAAAGTTTAGCTGTAACAGTTGGTGGTCTTTCTATTGATAAGTTTTGTGATATGTCTATTAAAAAGGAATTGGAGTTTATAAACAATCTAGGTTTAACTGAAAGACAACAAAAAATAGCTAGCCAAATTTTAAAAGAAATAAAGGAAAGGCTGAGCTTTTTAGTTAATGTAGGACTGGATTATTTAACATTGTCACGCTCTGCTTCAACACTGTCAGGTGGTGAATCCCAAAGAATTAGACTTGCAACACAGATTGGCTCTAGTTTAGTTGGTGTTTTATATATACTTGATGAGCCAAGTATTGGTTTACATCAAAGGGATAATGATAGGCTACTTGATACATTAAAACATTTAAGAGATTTAGGTAACACTTTAATTGTAGTTGAGCATGATGAGGATACAATGAGGGCGGCTGATTATATTATAGATATAGGCCCAGGAGCAGGTGCACATGGTGGAAGAATTGTTGCACAAGGAACTCCTGATGAGGTTGCAGCAAATGAAAACTCATTAACAGGACAATATCTATCAGGTAGAAGAAAAATTGATGTTCCAACTGAAAGGCGTGAGCCTAAGGGAGTTATTGAAGTTTTAGGCGCTAAGGAAAACAATTTGAAAAATATAAATGTAAAGTTTCCGCTAGGAGTATTTACATGTGTAACAGGAGTGTCAGGCTCAGGTAAAAGTACCCTAGTTAACGAAATATTATATAAAGGAGCTGCCAAGAGGATTTCACATATAAAGGATACGCCAGGAAATCATAGGGATATATTAGGGCTTGAACAAATTGATAAAATTATTGATATTGATCAATCACCAATAGGTAGAACACCACGATCAAATCCAGCAACATATACAGGTGTGTTTGATTATATTAGAGAAGTTTTTGCACAAACACCTGAGGCTAAAATGAGGGGATACAAGCCAGGAAGATTTAGCTTTAATGTAAAGGGTGGAAGATGTGAGGCTTGTAGTGGTGATGGTATTATAAAAATAGAAATGCAATTTTTATCAGATGTATATATTCCTTGTGAAGTATGTAAAGGAAAAAGATATAATAGCGAAACTTTAGAAGTAAAATATAAGGGAAAAAATATAGCAGAAGTTTTAGACATGACTGTTGAGGAAGCTCTTGAGTTTTTTGAAAACATACCAAGAATAAAAAACAAACTTCAAACACTATTTGATGTTGGCTTGTCATATGTAAAGCTTGGTCAACCATCTACTCAGCTATCAGGTGGTGAAGCACAGAGAATAAAGCTTGCATATGAACTTTCTAAAAGAAGTACAGGTAAAACACTTTATATTTTAGATGAGCCAACCACAGGACTTCATATAGAAGATGTAAGAAGACTTATAGAAATAATACAAAGATTAACTAGTGCAGGAAATACTGTTGTTGTTATTGAGCATAATTTAGATGTAATAAAATGTGCAGACTATATAATTGACCTTGGACCTGAAGGTGGAGATATGGGGGAACAGTTATAGCAACAGGT
>JAOAFH010000048.1 GCA_026416355.1 Clostridiales bacterium
TTTCTATCTATACCAGCTAATATTAAACTACCTATGAAGCAATATAATAAACCTGGATAGATTAGTATATACAATATTCTTTTAACTAATTCCACCTCAAGTCCCTCCTATCTAACGAATGTAAAAACATATAATAATATAACAGCCGCAGTAAATACTACTGAGAGGGCATAATCATTAACTATACCACTATGAATGTTATGCATGAAATCAAAATAGTGTCTAAACTGATATTTTAATCCCCAGAATAAGTCACTGCCAGCAACATGTGAAAACTCTGAAGATTCTCCACTGAAGAATACATCATATTTAGCATCTTCTTCATCTGCATAACTGAAATGCTTTGGATTAAATCCACCTAATACAGCTACTAGTGTAAATGCCAATAAAAGAACACCAAATAAAATTAACCATGAAATAGGTTGCCAATAACCAGCTAACTTATAATCAATCACTGGTGCACTACCTAGGTTGTTATAGAATTTTGAAGCAAACTCTTTTCCCATCATAGCTTCAACATATCTTGATGCATTCATAACAGCATTAGCTGCTGGAGTAACTAAATATTTTGTTACTATGTTTGGTACTATACCACCAATAACACATAATATAGCCATAATCCACATTGGTACTCTCATTGAAAGAGGCACTTCTTCAACATTTTTAAATTCCTTTGGTAATTGTCCAAAGAATGCTGATTGTGCAACTTTAATAAATGATGCTAAAGTCATAACGCTTACAAGTAATGCTACTATTGTAACTGGTGCATATCCTGCCTCATAAGTTGCTTGGTATATAATCCATTTTGAAACAAATCCATTAAATGGCGGAATACCACTTATTGAAAATGCTCCAATTAAGAATATAAAAGCTGTTTGAGGCATTCTCTTGGCAAGTCCCCCTAGTTTATCTAGGTCAGTTGTACCAGTTGCATAGAATACTGCTCCTGCACAAAGGAATAATAGTCCCTTAAATAATGTGTGATTTAGTGCATGATATAAACCACCTGTAATACCTAATGCAGTTGTTAAACCTATACCAGTTATAACATATCCAATTTGTGATATACTGTGGAATGCTAAAAGTCTCTTAAAGTCATGTTGAGCAAGTGCCATTGTAACTCCAACAAACATTGTTACAGTTCCCCAGAATATTAAAAGGAATTGCATTGTTGGTAAATTCATGCTTTGATATACAACATATATTATTCTTAAAATACCATAAACAGCTGCCTTATTAACTATACCTGAGAAAAGCATTGATATAGATGATGGTGCAGCCATATATGCATCTGGAGCTACAAAATGTGTAGGTACTGCAAACACTTTAACTGCATAACCCACTATCATTAAAGCTAAAGCAAATATTGAAGCTACTGTATAGTTATTATACATTTCTCCAGCAAGTTGTGCTAGATTTAAAGTATGGAACTGTGCGTATAATATTACAGTTGCTAATAATATTAGTGATGAACCTATTGAACCAATTGCAATATATTTAAATCCTGCTTCTACAGCCTCAGGTCTATTGTTTCTAAATGCTGTTAAAGCAACTGAAGCAAATGTCATTATTTCTATCATTACATACATATTAAATAGGTCACCAGTAAAGATGAAACCCATTACACTAGCTGACATCATTAAAAATAGAACATAATATTTATCTTTACCAGTTTCATTTTCAATATATTTAAATGAATACATTGCAGATAATACTATTGATAAAGAAATAAACAAACCAAAGAATAAGCTAAGTTGATCTACTTCAAGACCAATTCCAATCGCCCAATTTTGAACAGGTTCCCAATTACCCATCCAATAAGTTAAAACATTTCCTTCTTCTATTATTGGTTTATACATCATTAGTGTAAAAATTAATGATGCAAAAGTAACAATTAATACTACTGTATTTCTTAATGTTGTGTTTTTTTCTTTAATTAAAGAAACAATAAAGGCACCAATAAAAAGAGATATTATCGCTAATATAGGTAAATGTTGTGTCATCCTTTTAACCTCCTTACCTCATCGGTATCAAGAGTACCATAATGTTTATTTATCATTACAACAAGTGAAAGAGCTAAAGCTGTAACACATGCACCGATAACTATTGATGTAAGTGTTAATGCTTGTGGAACAGGATCTACAAAGAACGAATCTGATTTTAACTCTCCAATTGTAAATATTGGAGCAGTTCCTCCTGCTTTAAATCCAATGCTAATAAGCAATAGATTTATACCATAATCTAAAAGCCCCATTCCTATTACTATTTTCATTAAATTTTTCTTCATTACAATTGTATATAATCCCATTACAATTAGTAATATACATGTAATATAGTTCATCAGTAACATTTAATCACCCCTATCTATGCTTCCTCATTGTTTAGTAAACCGAACATTAATAAAATTAAGAAGCCAATACCAGTTAAAACTTTATATCCTACTGCAAAGTTCATAAGAAATATTGTTCCTGAACTAAATAAATCACCTGGCTTACCTACGTTATAAAAAACATTTCTGCAGAAATTTGCTGCGTAAAATATTCCTAGTAGAGCAAAAAAGCTGTACATTAAAGCTGCGATAGATTCGCTCTTTTTTAATAGATTAACATTTAAAGTTTTTGTTGCTTTTTCATAACCATAACCTAAATAAATTAAAACTGCAGCAGAAGCAACCAATACGCCTCCTTGGAATCCACCACCTGGGCTTAAATGTCCATGTAATATTACATATATACCTAATATTAAACCTATCGGCGCAAAAAAGTCGGCAGCTGTTTTTATTATATAGTTCTTAACTTTTATTTCCTTCTTACTCATCTTTATCTGCCCTTCCTTTCAATGCATTTCTTAATATTACAACTGTACCTGAAATGGCAGTAAATAATACAAATGACTCACCTAAAGTATCGTAACCTCTGAAGTCAAAAACTATTGCTGTTACAGCATTTATTGCATGTGTTTTGTCGATTGTTTCTTTTACCATTATATTTGCAACGCCATCTGCATCATTTGTTTCATATTTTTCAGGATTATTATATAGGTCTACAACATTAACCTTAGTTCCGTCAAAAGTTGAAGGTAATTTTGACATGTCTTTTGCAACATAACAACCTATAATTAAGAATACTGTTATTGAAAAGTATGCTAAAAACTTCTTCATTTCTTAACCCCCCTAACTTTTCTAAGGGCTACAATGAATATTACTGGTTGTAAAACAACTCCAACTGCAGCCTCAGCTATTGCAACGTCAGGAGCATGTAGTAATATAAATTCTAGTGCTACAAAAGAACCTACTACCCCTAATGCAATAATAGATGACAACAAATCATCAAAATATATAGTCAAAACTGCTGAAACTAATATACCTATTAAAATCAATGCATTTAATAAAACTATATTATTCATTAGGAAAATCCCTCCCATAATCATCGCATGTAAGTTTTTCAGCCTTAACCCCGCGCTTATATGCTGCTTTACAAATAGCATGTCCTGCCACTGGGTTTGTTACGATAATAAACACTGCAATAAATAATATCTTTATTGCCATTCCTGTATTTTTTAAATATATTGCATATAAAAATGCGCCAAGCAGTGCTCCTAATGTACCAAGTGTTGCAATATTTGTACTTGATTGCATTCTACAATATGCATCTGGCATTCTTAAAACACCAACAGTACCGGCAAATGCAAAGAATAGTCCGATAGCCATTAGTATATATACTAAATACATCATAACTTTCCCTCCAGATATTTTGAAATTAAAAGTGTCCCTATGATTCCTAATATTGCTATTGATAGTGCAATATCTAAATAAATTCCTCTGCCACTATAAACAGAAAATAAAACCAATGCAACAACTGTTAGTATGTCTACGCTATCACCAGCAACTACTCTATCAACTGCATGTGGTCCTTTGAAAACTCTATACAATAGGGCAATCGCTAATATTATATATAAAATTGAAACAATAACAAAACCTATCACTTCCATATCCTCCTTACCCAGTTTTCTAGAGTACCTTTTATTGCTTCGCCAGCTTTTGTTCTATCCTTTTCACTTACATCAATCCAATGAATATAATAATAATTTTTATTATCTTCTTCAGTAATTTCCATAGTAATTGTTCCTGGCGTTAACGTTATTGAATTAGCTAACATAGATAAACCATATTCTGATTTTACTTCAGTTGGAACCTTAACTATTCCTGGGTTTACCGGTAAGCTTGGTGAAAGTGCTCTTTTTGCAACATCAACATTTGCTTTCCATAGTTCCATTAAAAATATAAAAATGTAAAGAACTAAATTTAAGAACCTAGCTGGATTAAATAAATAATTTGCATCTTCATGTATGAAGAACCTTGATGTCAAAATAGCCACTAATAAACTTACAATAGCACCTGTTATCAATTCCTGTGATGTAAATGTCCATGTGAAGATAATCCAGAATAAATAACAGAAAATAAAAGTTGATAAAATTGAATTGAATTTTGATGGTTTCAAATAAAGCCCCCCTTTACGCTTTAATTTTGTTATTTATTTTAATTTTTAATTCATTTACTAGTTCATTAATTCCTTGGTTTGTTTTATTTGATACCCTAAATACTTTTATGTTTTGATTCATTTCCCTTGCTATATTTTCTACCTTTGTATCATTAAATTCAAAATGCTCCTTCATGTCGTATTTATTTAATACTAGTATCTCTGAAGTTGCAAACATTAAAGGATACTTTTCAACCTTATCGTCACCCTCAGGAATACTTAAAATAGCTATTCTTATATCTTCACCAATATTAAATTCCGCTGGGCAAACTAGGTTACCAATGTTTTCTACTATAATAACATCAACTTCTTCCAAATTAAAATATTGTAAAATATGCTTTATTGACATTGCTTCAATATGGCATGCACCATCAGTATTTAATTGAACTACAGGTATATCCATACTCTTTATTTTTTCTGCATCTATTTGACCTGCTATATCTCCTTCAATTACAGCAACCTTAAATTCTTTTCTAAGTTCATTTATTAGATTTACAATTAAACTTGTTTTTCCTGCACCAGGTGAACCCATAACGTTAATCATATATATTTTTTTATCTTGGAATGTCTCTTTTATCTCGTTGCTACAATCTTCGTTCCATTCAAGTATTTGTTTCACTACTTTAATTTCCACGTTTAATCAACCTCCAGACTATCTACATAGAACTCTTTTCCAGATGTAATTTTTACATTTAAGCTACTGCAATTTTTACATCTTAATCTATGATTCTCAACATTTGATTCTTCACCACAATCATTGCATTTTATTTTTGCCTCAACTCTTCTTACTATTAGTTCAGCTCCTTCAGCAATGGTACCCTTACTAGCTATATCAAAATAATCTTGTATAAGTTGGGGAAATATACCCGATAGTTCCCCAACTACAATTTTTATTGCATTAATTTTTTTAAATGTATGCTTTTGAGCTTCTTTTTCAGCTATTTTTATTATCCCTTCAGTTATTGCTAACTCGTGCATAATAACCTACCTATCTAAACATGAGAAGCAAGGGTCAATTGATGCTATAATTAATCCTGCATCTGCAACTGTATTATTTTTTAGCATATATGGTACTGTTGGAGCTGTTTTAAACGTAGGTACGTGTATACTAATTCTATAATTTGTTTGTCCTCCATCAGTTACTACATAATAGGAAACTTGGCCTCTTGGTGCTTCATGTCTAGCAGTAAATTCACCTGCTGGAACTTTTGGTAATTTATTGCCAAGATTAATTGGGCCTTCTGGTAGATTCTCAAGTGCTTGTCTTATTATCTTTACACTCTCCTCAATTTCTAATACTCTTACAACTACTCTTGCCCAAACATCACCTTCATTTAAAACAGGAATATTAAAGTCAAATTCATCATAGCATGAGTAAGGCGCATCTTTTCTAACATCAACATTTATACCTGACGCTCTTGCATGTGGTCCAATTGTTCCCATTCTTTCTGCTACATCTTTTGGTAGAACACCAACGTTTTTAGTTCTTAATGCGGCAGTCTTATCATTTAAGAATATTTCCTTCATTCTATTATGTGGTTCTGTTAAATCATCCAACATTCTTAAGACCTTTTTTCTCATTTCATCATTAATGTCTCTTCTTGAACCACCAATTATAATCATACCGTAATTTACTCTGTTGCCTGAAATTTCTTCAAGTATATCCATAACTTTTTCTCTAGCATCCCAAACGTACATAAATAAAGAATCATATCCAATTAAATGGCATGCAAGACCAATCCATAAATAATGTGAATGTAATCTCTCAAGTTC
The DNA here is from genome assembly GCA_026416355.1 of Clostridiales bacterium. GTDB lineage: Bacteria > Bacillota > Clostridia > Clostridiales > Caloramatoraceae > Thermobrachium. Next base: position 6,312 of record JAOAFH010000048.1, read on the forward strand.
AGCCATTATTACTCTTATATATTGTCCACGCTTTGGTACCTCCATTTGAGCTATATTTTCTATAGCCATAGCATATGTAAATGGATGTGAATGTGAACAAATACCACAAACTCTTTCAACAAGAGCCAATGTTTGTATAAAATTCTTTTCTGTTGCTAATTTTTCTATTCCTCTATGGTTGTAACCAATAAATACTTCTGCATCCTTAATAAGTTCACCTTCTGTATATAGCTTTGCATGAATTGGTTCCTCTAATGATGGATGGTATGGTCCTATTGGTATTGTATAACCCATTATTCTCCCTCCCTAAGTGTTTTCTTTCTTAATTCATCAAGTGGTGTAACAATAATATGTCCTTGCCCTTCTAACATTGTATCAGGTAAGAATAGTCTTCCTCTCATCTCTAAACCTTCAAATTGAACTCCCATGAGTTCAAACAATTCTTCCTCTGGCCACGCTGCTGATAGATCATATATATGTGATATTGAAGGAAGCACATTCTCTCCAACAATCTTATATGATTCAATGCAATTTCCAACTTCATATTGATAGTTAACTACATTGTTTCCTTCCTTATCAACATATCCATGAATCATTACTAGCCTATAACCTTTGTCTTTCATCTTTTGGGCTAATGGCACTATTTCATCTTTTTTAATATCAAAGGATTTAAATTCTTGCATTTTAGCACCTCCTAAATTTTTAACATATTCTTGGTAGTTGCGCACCAGTTAATTTAGACAGAATTCTTTTTCCGCCTAATAGTGTATGTAAAACTACTTTAGCTGGGTAGTTTTTTGTAACTTTTCCAATAATTTTAGCATTTTTGCCATAGTCACTATTATGTAAATCATTAATTAAATTATCTGCAATTGAACTGTCAACAATCGCTAGTATTTTTCCCTCATTAGCTGAATATAGTGGGTCAATTCCTAATATCTCACACAAGCTATTTGTTTCATCATTTATAGGTATTGACTCCTCATAAAGTTCTATTGATAAATGACCACCTTCAACAAACTCATTTAATGTTGTCGCTATCCCACCTCGTGTTGGATCTCTTAATATTTTTACTTTATTCCCATATAATAATATTAACTCTGCAAGTTCATTTAGTGGAGCACAATCTGATTTTACTGTAAATTCATCTACTAGTTTATTTCTTGATGCCATTATTGCAGCCCCATGATCTCCAACCGTTCCTGTAACAATTACAGTATCACCTTCAGCTATTTTATCCTTTCCCAAAAAATCATATTTTATAACTCCAATACCAGATGTATTAATAAATATTCCATCACCTTTTCCTTTTTCAACAACCTTTGTATCTCCTGTAACGACTTTAACATTGCACTTTTGGGCTGTCTCAGCAATAGAACTAACAATTTTTTTTAAATCATCTATTTTAAAGCCTTCTTCAATGATGAAACTTAAACTTAAATACATCGGAGTGGCTCCACATACCGATAAGTCATTAACTGTACCACATACAGCTAATTTACCAATATCTCCACCAGGGAAAAAATATGGACTCACTACAAAACTATCAGTTGAAAAAGCTAGTTTGTTGCTTTGAATTTCTAAAATAGCCCCATCAGATAATAAATTAAGCTCTTTATTTGCTAGCGGTGGAAGTATTATTTCTTCTATCAGTTGAGAAGTCTTTTTTCCTCCACTACCATATGATAATGTAATAATTTCGTCCATTTAATCACCTCAGAAATTTAAGTATTTATAATGCGCTGCACAAGCTCCTTCACTAGATACCATACAAGGTCCTATTGGATTTTCAGGACTACATACTTTGGCAAAAAGTTTACATTCTTTTGGTTCTATTTTACCCTTAATTACCTCACCACATTGGCATCCGTTTTCTTTTTCAGTATTTACTAAATAAACTTTAAATTTCTTTTCAGCATCAAACTCTCTATATTCCTCTTTAAGTTTTAGTCCACTTCTTGGAATATTGCCAAGCCCCCTCCAGTTGTCATCAGAAACCTCAAGATACTTTTCGACTTTTTCTTTAATAAGTAAGTTACCATTCTTTTTAACTACTCTTGTATATTCATTTTCAAGTTGAGGTTTATTATTTTTAATCTGTTCAACCATTTTATATATACTAACTATTATATCTCCAGCTTCAAAACCACATATTACAGAAGGCTTATTAAATTCTTTAACTAAAAACTCAAACCCTTCTTCACCTATTACTGCCCCAACATGTCCTGGACATAAAAAAGCATCTATATCAAAATCTGGTTCATTTAGCAGAGCCCTTAACGCCGGTTCCACAAGCTTATGCATTGAATATATGAAAAAGTTATTAATTCCTAACTTTATTGCTTCTTCAAGGGCTAAAACAGTTCCCGGTGTTGTAGTTTCAAATCCTATTCCTAAAAATACTATATTTTTTTCAGGATTGTTTTTTGCAAGTTCAACTGCATCAAGTGCAGAATAAACTATTTCTACCTTTGCTCCTTGTGCTCTTAATTTCTCTAAACTTTCTCCATACCTGCTTCCAGGTACCTTTAACATATCGCCATAAGTTGCTATTATAACATCTTTATATTGTTTGCAAATTTCTAAAATAGTATCTATATCTTTTGAATCTGTTACACATACAGGACAACCTGGTCCTGAAATCAACCTAATATTTGTTGGCAGTAAACTTTTTATACCTGATTTTGCTATAGCCATAGTATGTGTACCACAAACTTCCATTATATTTACTTTTAATTCAACTGTGTTTAAATAGTCAATTATTTTTTCTATATCGTGAGGTTTCTTAAATTGACTTAATTGCATCTGTAACCTCCCTGATTAATCTTAAATTTTCAATTGCATCCTCTTCTTTTAGTTTTTCTATAGCAAAACCTGCATGAACAATTACATAATCTCCCACTTTAATATCTTTAACAAAATCAATTCTTATCTGTCTTACAATACCATCTAATTCTGCTTGTGCACTATTGCCGTCTATATTAATAATTTTTAATGGAACAGCTAAACACATTTTATTCCACCTCCATTGGCTACTATAGCCATTTGTCCTAGGGATAAACCTTCATCATTTGTTGAAACTCTTTTATGTTTAAATACATTATATCCTTTTTGAATTAAAAGGCAATTTAATCGGGTTAAAAGGTATATATTTTGAAATACACCGCCAGATAAAACGACTGTTTTGATTCCTGTCTTAGCACTTACTTTCTCTACTGCTTCTACAGCATAATTAACAAGTGTATTCATAAACTTTGCTGAAATAATTTCTTTTGAAGTATTATTTTTAATATCTTTAACTATCCCTTTTATCATCGGTATCCAATCCAGCTCAAAATATTCTTTTTCTAAAATGTTATAATCATATGCAGTAACTGTATTTTCATCAGCTATTTTTTCAAGTTTTATAGCTGCCTGCCCTTCATAACTTACTGTTGATTTTAAATTTAGAATTGCAGCTACTCCATCAAAAAGTCTTCCAATACTAGTTGTTTTATAAACATTTATCTCTCTTTCAAGCATTTTTTCAATAATATTTTTATTATCAAATTTTAAATCAATATTTTCGCCTGATTGATTTAATAAATCTATTGCTATCCTATAAACTTCTTTTATTGCCACATCGCCACCTGCTAATCTTATAGGCCTTATGGTTGCCGCTCTCATAAACTCTTTATAGTCTCCTACTAGTATTTCTCCTCCCCATAGGGTATCATCTAATCCTAATCCTGTACCATCCCATG
>JAOAFH010000136.1 GCA_026416355.1 Clostridiales bacterium
TATATGGAATAGCTGGATTTTGTTCCTTTGTAACTTCAGCACCAGTTAAAGCACAAGTGATAATTAGCTTATCCATACAAACTACCCCCTATTAAATCTTTGCTTATCCTTTGGAACGACGCAAGTTCCAGATGCTCTACAAACAACAATAGGGTTTTCTAAAACATCACAAGCAGAATCATTATCAGGTATGTTTGCTGATGTTATAACCTTTCTAGCCTCAAATTTCATTTTTCTTGAAGTATTACCGACCTCAACGATTTCTCCAATAGCCTCGATATAGTCACCAGCATAAACAGGTGCTAAAAATTCTACGCTATCATAAGCCCTAAATAAACCTTCGTCTCCATCATGACGAATTAAAAGTTCAGTAGCAACATCACCGAATAATTGAAGCATTTTTGCTCCATCCACTAAGTTTCCAGCATAATGGGCATCGTGGCTTGACATTCTTAGTCTTATTACTACTTTTTCGTTAATTGGCATTTTATTACCCCCTAAAAAATATATTCGTAATATTTATATTCTTCAAAAAACTTATAAATCCTTTTATTTTATTTTGACAAAAAAATTTTTTTTTCGACATAGAAGGAATTTAAAAAATGGTGAAGAATAATTTATCTATGGAGGTGAATATTATGATTATGGATTCTTCCATAAAGGCTGCAGTTAAGTGTAGTGAATGTGGAAAATATACAAGCTTTTATATAAACCTCTTTGAAGCAAAGCAGCCTACAAGCCGCAGATGTAATTGTGGCAATGTTGTTTTTAAAGTGTGCGTTACTAAGGGAGAAATTGACATACAAATACCGTGCATAGCATGTGGGGATATACATAAGTACAAAATAAAAGTAAAAGACGTAATTGACAAATCAGTAAATATATTGAGCTGTCCTATATCTGGTATGGAAATTGCATTTTTAGGGAAAGAATACTTTGTAGATGATATGGTTCAAAGGTATATGGAGGACATGTTTGAGTTATTAACTCATCTTGGAGTTATTGATAGAACAAAAAGGTGGGTTGTAAAATAAAAATATAGATATGGGGAGTGATTATATGAAACTATTTATTGACACTGCCAATGTTAATGAAATTAGAGAGGCAGAAGCTTTGGGAATCATTTGTGGAGTTACAACAAATCCATCACTAATTGCAAAGGAAGGAAGAGACTTTGTTGAGGTAGTTAAAGAAATCACTGAAATAGTTGATGGACCAATAAGTGCTGAGGTTATAAGTCTAGAGGCTGAGGGAATGATTAAAGAGGCAAGAGAACTTGCTAAAATTCACAAAAACATAGTTATCAAAATACCTATGACACTTGAGGGATTAAAGGCAGTAAAGGTATTATCAAGCGAGGGAATTAAAACAAATGTAACACTTATTTTTTCTTCAGCACAAGCGCTACTTGCAGCAAAGGCTGGAGCTACATATGTTAGTCCATTTGTAGGAAGATTAGATGATATAGGACATGATGGAATGGCATTAATTGAAGAGATTGTTAGAATATTTGAAAACTATGGAATAGAAACAGAAATAATAGCAGCAAGCATAAGACATCCTATGCATGTTGTTGATGCAGCACTGGCAGGTGCACATATTGCAACAGTACCATATAAGGTATTAGTTCAAATGGCAAAACATCCAATGACTGATAGTGGAATTGAAAAGTTCCTTAAGGATTGGGAAACAGTACCTAAGAAATAATTTATAAGTGCCACCCAGGTGAAAAAGGAATAGTGGAGATAGTTTCCACACTTCCAATTCACCTGGGTGGCACTTAGCATAGAAAAGGGGTGTTTTTTATGATAAATGTTTATGAAACAGAGAGGCTAGTACTAAAGATTATAGATAAAACATATGCTAATTTGGTTTTGGATTATTATATAAGAAATAAGGATTTTTTAAAAGAATGGGAGCCACTAAAAGATGATATATTTTATACAAATGAATATCATGAAGAATTGCTTGATATGGAACTTAGAAATATTGAAAAAAAGAAACAGCTAAGGTTTTGGATTTTTAAAAAGAATGAAGAAAATAAAATTATAGGTACAATAAATTTTAGTAATATAGTCTGGGGATCATTTTTATCATGTTACCTTGGCTATAAATTAGATAAAGATGAGATAAATAAAGGCTATATGACAGAGGCTCTAAAAAAGGCAATAGAAATTATATTCGATGATTACAAGCTTCATAGGATAGAAGCAAACATAATGCCTAAAAATAAACCTTCATTTAGGGTAGTTGAAAAATTAGGGTTTTATAATGAGGGATTAGCCTATAAATATTTAAAAATAAATGGAAAATGGGAAGATCATATTCATATGGTTTTGTTAAATGATGAAGTATAATGAATAAATTGTTTTATATTAACGCAACATTTATCAATTAGCTATTATTTAGGTGATAAATGTTGCGTTTATTTTTTGTGATGATGAAAAATTAATGTGTACATATGATAGTGGCAATAATTATAAAGTATAACACATTTGTTAATACAATATTAAAATTTACTATTTGACAAACAAATAACATTAATATTATAATAAAAATTGTTGATTTGAAAGAAATAGTATATCACATTAGGAGGAAATGTTATGGATAGAGATTTAGCATTGGGGCTTGTTAGAGTAACTGAAGCTGCTGCTATAAATGCATCAAAATATATGGGACGTGGTGATAAAAATGCCGCAGATGGTGCAGCGGTTGAGGGAATGAGAAAGATGTTTGATACTTTGCCTATAAGAGGAAAAGTAGTAATAGGTGAAGGTGAATTAGACGAAGCACCAATGTTATACATAGGAGAGGAATTAGGATGTGGAGATGATACTTCACTTGAGGTTGATATAGCTGTTGATCCATTAGATGGGACAAGTTTTGTGGCAAAGGGAATGCCAAATGCACTTGCAGTTGTTGCAATTGCAAGAAAAGGAGCATTACTTCATGCACCTGATATGTATATGGAAAAGCTAGTAGTTGGGCCAAGGGCAAGGGGAGTTGTATCACTTGATGCACCACTTAGTGAAAATATAAAGAATGTTGCCAAGGCTATAAATAAGGATATATCAAATGTTACAGTAGTTATACAAGATAGACCAAGACATCAACATTTAATGGATGAGGTAAGAAAGGTTAATGCAAGATTAAAGTTATTTAATGATGGAGATATTCAAGAGGCTCTAGCAACATGCTTTGAAGAAAGTGGTGTTGATATAATGATTGGAATTGGTGGAGCACCAGAGGGAGTAATAACTGCAGCTGCTGTAAAATGTATGGGAGGAGACTTCCAAGCAAGACTTTTCCCAATGAATGAAGAAGAAAAGCAAAGATGTTTCAAAATGGGAATTGAAGATTTAAATAAAGTAATGCAACTTGATGATATCGTAAAATCTGATGATGTATATTTTGCTGCAACAGGTGTATCAGATGGAGATATACTTAAAGGTGTTGTATTTTTAGGAAAAGATAGAGCAAAAACAAGTTCGATTGTAATGAGATCAAAAACAGGAACAGTAAGATATATTAATGCAATACATGATTTAAGTAAGAAGGGGTATTAATAAAGTCCAGTGGCACCCTAGGGTGCCACTGGACTTTAATTTTTGTTAGGGTATAGTTTATTATTTTTTATCAAAATCCATGCGACAACCCATATTTTTTATGCAAACATTTGCATATCACATTGAGTCGAAACATGTTGAAATAATGTAGCATAAATAAAATAAAATATATAATATATATTGACTATAAGGAAAAATAATATATATAATATTATTAGTATTGTGGATAGGGGGATTAATATGGATTTAGATTTAGCACTTTCTTATGTTAGAGTTACTGAAGCAGCAGCTATAAGTTCATCAAAGCTTCTTGGAAGAGGAGATAAAAATGCTGCTGATGAAGCTGCCGTTGAGGCAATGAGAAAAATGTTTGATGTAATTCCTATAAAAGGTAAGGTTGTTATAGGTGAAGGAGAAATGGATGAGGCTCCTATGCTTTACATAGGTGAAGAACTTGGTATAAGGGATGATTATTCAGTTGAGGTTGATATTGCAGTAGACCCACTTGATGGAACAAACCTTGTTGCAAAGGGACTTCCTAATGCACTATCAGTTGTTGCAATTTCACCTAAGGGAGGACTTTTGCATGCGCCTGATATGTACATGGAAAAAATAGCAGTAGGAAGAAAAGCAAAGGGAGTTGTTTCTCTAGATGCACCCCTTGAGGTTAATATTAAAAATGTTGCAAGGGCACTCAATAAAAAGGTAGAAGATGTAACAGTTATAATGCTTGATAGAGAAAGACATCAACCACTCATGGATACAGTAAGAAAGGTTGGAGCTAGAATGAAGCTTATAACTGATGGAGATATTGCTGCAGCTATTGCAACGGGTTTTGAAAACACCGGAATAGATATAATGGTAGGAATAGGTGGTGCACCAGAGGGGGTTATTGCAGCAGCCGCGATAAAGTGTCTTGGTGGGGACTTTCAAGGTAGATTATATGTAACTAATGAAGAAGAAAGAGAAAGATGTTTTAATATGGGGATAAAGGATTTAAATAAAGTTTTAATGATAGATGATATTGTTATGGGAGATGATGTGTATTTCGCAGCCACAGGCGTATCAGATGGGGATCTTTTAAAGGGCGTACTTTACATAGGAAAGGACAAAGTAAAGACTCAATCTGTTGTTATGAGGTCCAAAACAGGTACTGTTAGGTTTATAAATGCAATTCATGACTTAAAGAGAAGATAAATAAGAAGTCCAGTGAAAAACTGGACTTCTTATTTACTACTTTACAATTTTATCAAGTAGTATTAAAATAAAAATAGTCTAGTCTAATTATTCGGTTCTGTTCTCAAAATTTCCCCAGTATTAGAATTGAATAAAAACTATATAAATTTTAAAAATTTATTGTCCTTGTTTTGTGTAAAATTATGGAGGTGTAGTATGAATTTTGAAGAATTGAAACTCAAGACGCTTGAGGAACTTAGAGAAATTGCCAAGGACTATGATATTAAATCAGTATCAAAATTTAGAAAAAGTGAGCTTATAGAAGAACTATTAAAGCTTGAGGAAGAAAGAAACAATAAAAAGGATGAAGAAGTTGTATTACCTGAAATAGATGAAGAAAAACTAGATGTAATAAAACCAGAAGAGGAAATAAAACTTCACGATATAGATGTTGATAAAAGAGATAAAATACAAGAGTTACTGCAGGATGCAGATACTGTTGAAGGGGTTTTTGAACTAGTTGAAAATCAATCATATGGTTTTTTAAGACTTGATAACTATCAACAAGGACCTAGAGATATATATGTATCACCATCTCAAATAAGAAGATTTAACATTAAGACAGGTGATAAAATAAAAGGAAAGGCTAGATTCCCAAAGGATACTGAAAAATATAAGGCGCTAATTTATCTTCAAGAGATAAATGGAATGCAGCCAGAGAAGGTTATAGGTAGAAAGAATTTTGAAAGCTTAACACCTATTTACCCAAATAAAAGACTTAGCCTTGAGGTATCAAGTGGAGATTTAGCAACAAGGCTTATTGATGTTTTAGCACCAATTGGAAGAGGTCAAAGAGGGCTTATTGTTGCACCACCAAAGGCAGGTAAAACTGTATTACTTAAAAAGATAGCAAATGCAATTACAACAAATCACCCAGATGTTGAACTAATTGTGCTTTTAATAGACGAAAGACCAGAGGAAGTTACAGATATGCAAAGGTCTATAAAGGGTGAAGTTGTTTACTCTACATTTGACAATGAACCAGACAATCACACAAGGATTGCAGAACTTGTACTTGAGAGGGCAAAAAGGCTTGTTGAACTGAAAAAAGACGTTGTAATACTTCTTGATAGTATAACACGTCTTGCAAGAGCATATAACCTTACAATAACTCCAACAGGAAGAACTTTATCAGGTGGTTTAGACCCAGGTGCATTAACACAACCTAAAAAGTTCTTTGGTGCTGCAAGAAATATAGAAGAAGGTGGAAGTTTAACAATTCTTGCAACTGCATTAGTTGAAACAGGAAGCCGTATGGATGATGTTATATTTGAAGAATTTAAAGGAACAGGTAATATGGAAGTTCATCTTGATAGAAAGCTTCAAGAAAGAAGGATATTCCCTGCAATTGATATTTATAAATCAGGTACAAGACGTGAAGACTTACTTCTTAATGAAGAAGAAAAGATGGCAGTTCTTGCAATTAGAAGGCTTTTATCAAATGAATCAACTCAAGATGCAACAGAAAAGCTAATAAATTCAATGGCTAGAACTAGAAACAACAAAGAATTTGTTCAAATGGCCTCAAAAGTTTTAAAGGACTAATTTGGTTATTGAAAATATAAATAAAATATGATATAATCTTTAAAGTTGACGGAAGGTACTACATAAAGTATATTTAATATAACTTGCCAGAAATTTAGAAAGAGGTGAAATACATGAGAGATATCCATCCAAACTACAATCATGACTCAGTTGTTAAGTGTGCTTGTGGTAACACATTTACAACAGGTTCAGTAAAGAAGGAACTTAAGGTAGAAATTTGTTCAAACTGCCACCCATTCTTCACAGGAAAGCAAAAGATGCTAGTTGAACAAGGTGGAAGAATGGATAAGTTCATGAAGAAGTACAACCTAAAGATTGAAGAATAATTTCTTGACCGGCATGCCGGTCTTTTTTCATATGATAATGATGGAGGGATACTATGTACGGACCAAAGGACCATGGATATATAGAGGTTATTGTAGGACCAATGTATAGTGGGAAAAGTGAAGAGTTAATTAGAAGAATTAAAAGAGCAAAGATAGCAAAACAAAATGTTTTAGTTTTTAAACCTGTTATAGATGATAGATATAGTAAAACATGTGTAGTATCTCATACAGGTATAAAAGAAGAGGCAATATGTATTTCATCATCAAATGAGATATTTGAACACATAAAAGATACTACTGATGTTGTTGCAATTGATGAAGTTCAATTTTTTGATGAAAATATAGCAGATGTGTGTAAGAAGATAGCAGACAAAGGTAAAAGGGTTATATGTGCAGGTCTTGATATGGATTTTAGAGGAGAACCCTTTGGTCCAATACCAAAACTACTTGCAATAGCTGAATTTGTTGATAAAATCCAAGCAATATGTGTAGTGTGTGGAAATCCTGCAACAAGAACACAAAGACTTATTAATGGAAAACCAGCAAGATATAATGATCCTATTATTTTAGTTGGAGCAACAGAAGCATATGAGGCTAGATGTAGAAAGTGCCACATTGTTCCAAAGGAGTGATTAAATGAAGGGTGTTGTAGATAGAATAGAGGGAGAGTATGTGGTTGTTGTTTTAGATGAAGGACAAGTTATTAATGTAAAAAAACAAGAATTTGAAGACAGTGTAAAAGAAGGGGATGTAGTTATAAAAGACATTGTTTGGAAAGTATTAATAGAAGAAACTAAGAGCAGAAAAAAAGAAATAGAAAAATATTTAGATCTATTTGAAGAATAATTTATAATATGTATTAAAGCTAAAGTTGTGATAGTTTGTTATTCATAAAAAATAAATTAGCCTCAGAACCTTCGACAAAATCTGGCATATTATAGACTAGGAAAAAATAAGAGGGGGGCTAATATATGCCAGATTTTAAAAACAATATGCCAATGAATGAAACAAAGGCAGAAGCTCAAGAAACAAGAGGTTTTTGCAATCCAACACAAACTACACCTGATATAGAAGTTAAAAATACAAAAACAAAATGCCTATGCAAAAACTATAAATATCCTAGAAAAAAATTTGTTAAGATACCAGTAGTTTTAGCAGAATTTACAGTTCAAATAGATACAGAAGCAGACATTACTTTACCACAAGATGCAATAGATATTAAGTTTATAGACAAAAATGTATATTTAACTCAATGTCATCTAATTCCTGGAACAAACAAGGTTTATATTGAAGGTTATGTAAGAAAAAATATAGTTTATTCAACCTATGGAAATGTTTCAGGAGGAGGAGTTTCAGGAGATATTAGACATGCAACATTAAATGTACCATTTGATTGCGTAACAGAAGTATGCTTTGAC
>JAOAFH010000137.1 GCA_026416355.1 Clostridiales bacterium
ACTTCAAGAATCCTTTTAAGCTTTTCACCAGCAGCCTTTTGGAGACCATCGCCCATAAGTTTCATTCCATAAACGAATAGTCCAAGACCACCAAGAAGTTCAAAAACCATCTTTGCGTTCATAATATACCCCCACAATCATTTTTTTACATACATCGACAATTATAAACTTTCAATGTTAATTCTATGTTAAGTTTGTGTTAACAATATACAATAATTTAACCTAAAAATAATATTACTTTAATACAAAATTAATATAAATTACTCTTAAAGTAAAATATTGTTTTAGAATATAAAGGACTTTAAATTTAAGGATATTAATATTAAAATTAATTTATGCAGGGGAAAGGAGGTACTAATATGTATTTTGAGGAGATAAATAGATTTAAGAATAGAATAATATCTGAAATTAACATAGATGAAAGAAAAGCAACCTTTTTAGACTACCCTGAAGATATAGGTGAGGAGCTTAAGAATTTTTTAATAGAAAGGGGATATACAAAGCTATATTCTCATCAAAGGGAAATGTTTGAGCATGCGAAAATAGGCGAAAACGTAATAATAACCACTCAAACAGCCAGTGGAAAGACATTAAGCTTTTTGCTTCCTGTGATAGATGCAATATTAAGAGATAACAGAACAAGGGCAATATTTGTTTATCCAACAAAGGCTCTTGCCAATGACCAGTATAGAAATATCGTCCCTTTTTTAGAGTATTTTGGTGAAGACAGGATACAGGCAGGAATATATGATGGGGATACCCCTCCAAATGAAAGAACAAGAATAAGGAAAACGGCAAATATTATTTTAACAAATCCTGAGATGTTAAATGCTGCATTTTTACCAAACCATAGCTTATATGGATTTAATCATGTGTTCTCAAAACTAAAGTTTGTAGTAATAGATGAGCTTCATGTTTACCGTGGAGCATTTGGTTCACATATGGCAAATATAATAAGAAGGCTAAATAGGGTTTGTAAATATTATAGGTCGATGCCACAATATTTATTTAGCTCTGCTACAATTGCAAATCCCAAGGAGCTTGCAGAAACTCTAACAGGAGAGAAGTTTTATCATGTAAATAAAGATGGCTCACCATCTGGTAAAAAACACATATACATATGGCAGCCTCCATTTGTTAGAGATAGTGAATACAGAAAAACTCCTGAGGAGGAGGCATCTGAAATAATACCTGACATGATTCAAAAGGGAAGAAGATTTATTACATTTTGTAAAAGTAGACGTGAGGTTGAGGTTGTACTTAAAGAAACAAGGGACAGACTATCTAATATTGAGGATGTACCAAGTCTACTTGACTTAACTGACAAAATAGCAGGATATCGTGGAGGATATAAAAAAGAAGAAAGAAAGGATATTGAAAGAAGGCTTGTTAAAGGAGATATTAATGGAGTAATTGCAACAAACGCATTAGAGCTTGGCATAGATATAGGGGATATTGATGTTGTAATTTGTTCCGGATTTCCTGGGACAAAGGCTTCATTTTGGCAGCAGGTTGGTCGTGCAGGGCGTAAAGGAGAGGCAGTTGGTGTTTTAATTTTAGATGTAGGCCCAATTGACCAATATATTTCAGTTAATAGTGAATTTTTATTAAAAACAGGAGTAGAAAATGCAGTAGTTGATAAAAACAATCTATTTATTCAACTTGCGCATGTAAGGGCAGCTGCTGCGGAGCTTCCACTTTCCCTTGATGATGCTGCTGTTTTTCCTGATTTAGGAGAAATTGTTCCAGTTCTTTTAAAGGCAGGAGAGCTTAAAAATGATGGCGGAATATTTACATGGATAGGTAAAGAGCATCCAGCAGGGGATTTTAGTTTAAGAAACATATCAAGGGATATTTATAAGGTAATAAACAAATTAAATGGAGAAATGCTTACAGAAATGGATGAATATCAGGCATTTCATGAGGTATATGAAAAGGCAATTTATATGCATGATGGAATGCAGTATATGGTTGAAAAACTAGATTTGGTTAATAGAATAGCCAATGTTGTTCCAATTGAAGTAAATTACTTTACAGTTCCATTTACAGAAACAATGGTTAATATTATAAAGGAGTTTAAAAATAAAGAGGTTGGAAGAGTAGTTGCAACATTTGGAGATGTTTTAATTAAAGAGGCTGTTGTTGCCTATAAGATGATTCAGTTTCATAACAGACAAAATCTAGGATTTGAGCCAATTAGGGATAATTTATTTACTACCCTTGAAACAGAAGGTCTATGGTATTTGATACCTGAGGATGTGGATAATGTTATTAATTCATATACAGAATTTAATTATTATAATGGAATAAAACATGCACTTTTATCTGCTGCTAGAATTAGAACTATGGCAACATCTGAAGATATTGGGGCAACAATGTTTAATACTGTTGAAAAAGATGGAGAGATTAAAAGGGCATATGTAATATTGTATGACTTATATCCAGGAGGACTGGGATTTACAGAAAAGGCCTATGACTATGCAGATGAAATACTAAAGGATGCCATAAATATGGTTAAAAATTGTAAGTGTAAGGATGGTTGCCCCGCCTGCGTAGGAGACTATCACCTAGACAAAAAAATGGTGCTTTGGTCATTAGAGGGAATGATAACACAAAGACAAGAAACACCACTTGTTACAAAAAAACCACAAGAGGTTATTAAAATTGAGGAAAAGAGTTTTATATTATCAGAGCTTGAATATAGATGGCATGAGTTTAAGACATATTTAAAAAATAGAAGTGAAGGATTTACAAGCTTTTTCAACACAATAGATGAAATAAAGGTTATAAATCAAAAGTTAATATTTATCGTTAAATCCACCTTTTATAAAGAGTGGATTATGGATACCTTAAATAAATCTAAAATAGAAAATATAATAAGAAGATATGTGGATGTTGGGGATAACTTTTCAATAGATGTTGAGGTTAAAGACTATGAAAGCAAAATAGATAAACTTTTAAGAAGATATGATGATTTAACAAAGTAGGTGATATATTGGATGATATTCTAAAGGAGTTTTCGAGGCTCAATAGCTTTCAAAAGATGGCGGCTAACTCTGAGGAAAAGTATGTGGCATTAAAGGCAGCTGTTGGTAGTGGAAAAACAACAGTAATTATAAATAGAGTGTTGTATCTTCATTATATAAAAAAAGTTCCACTTGATGAAATGATGATTGTAACATTTACCAATAAGGCTGCCGATGAAATAAAGGAAAGAATAAAAAAATATATATCAGAAGATATAAATTATATTGGTACATTTCATAGCATAGCAGCAAAGATTTTAAGGGAAAAGATTAGAATAGAAGACTTTGGATATACTAAAGACTTTAAAATAATATCCTATCAAGAGGCAGGAGATATACTAAATAGAATAATAGAAGAAGGCAAATTGAAGGTAAAATACAAGTCTAAACTTCAAAAGAGGATAGAGGAATTTAAAAATGGTAATATACTTTATGGAAATATGAAAAATGAAGATGATATAAAAAAACTTTATGAAATGTATGGTGAGGTTAAAAAGAAAGAAAACCTAATGGATTATGATGATTTAATTATAAATTGTATTGAGTTTTTAAAGGAACCTTTAAACATTAAACACATTATTATAGATGAGTTTCAAGATACAGATTCTATGCAATATGAACTAATAAAAAAAATTGCAAGCAATACAAGTAGTATATTTGTAGTGGGGGACCCAAATCAAACAATATATTCATTTAGAACGGGTTCAAGGGATATATTTGATAGATTTATAAGGGATTTTGATGCATGTATTTATGATTTGCCTATAAATTATAGGTCTACAAAGATAATAACAGAAGCAGCAACGGCTTTAATAGGAGATAAGATATTAAGTAGTGGTGATGAAGGTGAAAAAATTAAAATATCATGCCACTATGATGCCTTTAATGAAGCAAATTATATGTTAAGAAGAATAAAGGAATTAAAAGAAAAAGGTGCAAGATTAGGGGATATAGCTATTCTTTATAGAAGGCAAATGCAGGGAGATGTACTATATGATGTTTTAAGCAGAGAATTTGAGTGTGAATTTTTAAAGGGACTAGAAGTAGATAAAGAAAAAATAGATAATGACAAATTAAAACTATTAACTCTTCATTCCTCTAAAGGACTTGAGTTTGACCACATATTTATTGTTGGAGTAAATGAAGGAAATATTCCAATAGCAAACAAAAGGGATGTGGAGGAGGAGGAACTAAGACTCTTTTTTGTAGGAATAACAAGGGCAAGAAAAACCATTGAGTTAACATATTTAAAAAACCCTTCATATTTTGGTTTCAAGCCATATAAGAGTAGATATATATCACTAATTCCAAAGTCTCTCGTAATAGAAGAAGATTATAATTCAAAATATACTTTAAATGAAATATATGATATGTTAAGATTAGAAAAGGTAAAAAAACAAGAAATAAAAAAGGTTGTACACAAAAAATATGGGGAAGGAATTGTATTATTTGAAGATGATAATACGATTAAAGTACAATTTGAAGGTTATGGAGAAAAGGAGTTTTTGAAGGCGTTTAGTTTATGTGAATTTATATAAGGGGGAGAAGTAAATGGAAGATAATAAGAAGCAAAATATAGGGGACGAGCCAGTTAGATTAGAATTTAAGGATGTAGTTGCCATGACTATTGCAGCAATTGAGGTTTTATTTCCAATTGCACTTATGTTTGCTGCAATAATGGCAGTTGTATTTTTTGTAGTACTGAAGTTTTGGATTAAATAAGGGTGGTTAAATGAAAATATTAAATGATTTTATTAAAACATTCATAAAAACAAACAAGCTATTTGTATTAACTGTTTTGTTTGTTTTTTTAAAAAGTCTAGTATTACTATCATATGTAATAACTGATGCTAAAAGCTTTGCAATATTTTATACAATAGGGTGTATCCCTTCATATCTATTGTATTTTTCGTTTATAGTTATATTATTTTCACTTTATTTTATGCTTAAGGGAAAAGCAAAAGCCTATTATCTTTTTATAATGAATTTTATATTATCTATTCTATTCTTGATTGATATATGGTATTTTAGAGGATTTGGAAATTTTGTTTCAGTGCATTCAATAAAGCAAACAGGAAATCTGTATAATCTTTCTGACAGTGTATTTTCATTAATAAAGTTTTATGATGTTTTAATTTTTGCAGATATATTCTTTTTATATAGAAAATATAGGAAGGAATATCATATAAAAATTAAAGAAAAAAGCTTTCAAATAAGGAGTTTTGCTCTGTCTTTAAGTTTAGCAATACTTTTTATAGTAACACCAGTAGATGCAAAGCTAATATTTAATATAAAAAAAGAAAGTATATATCAAATGACTTATTCACCAAAGGTTACAATATCCAATTTGTCACCAATAGGTTATCATATTTTTGATGTATATAACTATATCAAAGAATGTATGCCTATTGAGCTTACAGAACAAGATAAATTAGAGATAAAGGATTGGTATAGTAAAAAAGAGAAAATCACAGATAATAACGAGTATTTTGGCTTATTTAAAAATAAAAATGTTATTTATATTCAAGTAGAG
>JAOAFH010000163.1 GCA_026416355.1 Clostridiales bacterium
TACTACTCCAATAGTAGGTGCTATTGTTACTGTTGATGATAAAAACTATATAACAGATGCAAATGGAGAAATAAGTTTAGATGGACTTGCAAAAGGTGAGCATAGCTATAAAATTACAGGATACAATGTAGATAAAGTTCCAACAGTAGTAAAGGATGAAGGAACATTTGTTATAGACGGTGTAAATAGCCCAAGTTTAGATTATAGGGATAGCTCATATAGTGAAGTGGCTTCAAAAAATAACAATATTATAGTAAAGGATATACAAAAGGACTTAAATACTACTTTAAGCTATATAGAAAAAAATCAAAAGGATATGTGGGCATTTTTAAGCCTTAATAAGTTTGGAAAGGAAGTTAACAATACATTAATTGAAGAGGCAGCAGCAGAGCTAAAATCATATGGAATAGAAGAATATACAAATACAGACATTGAAAAGCTAATAATAACATTAACAGCAGCAGGATACAGTCCATATAATTTTGCAGGATATAATTTAGTAGATGAACTTTATAACAAGAGAAATCTAGACAAGTTCTTGATTAATGACGCTATATTTGGTTTAATTGCTCTAGATTACACTAACGATAAATCAATATACAAAATAACAAGAGAAAAACTAGTAGATTATATATTAAAAAATTCAGTAACAGTAAATAAAAATGGTAAAGAACTATATGGATGGACTTTAAGCAGTCAAATGGGAATAAACCCTGACATAACAGGAATAGCTCTAGTTGCTTTATCTCCATATATGAATGATGCTAAAGTAAAGGAAGCAGTAAATAAAGCTGTAGATAGCCTATCAAAGATGCAACTAGAATCAGGTTATATTCCAGATAATTTTGGTACTTTTAGTGAAACTCTTTCATTTGTTATTCTAGGTTTAACAGCTGTTGGTGAAAATCCAGAGGGTGTTAAGTTTACAAAGACAAATGGAGATTTATATTCTGCTCTTTTAAGCTTTAGGGTTCAAGATGGACAATTTGCCCACGAACTTGGTAAAAAGGCAGATTATATGGCAACAGAACAGGCACTTAGGGCACTTATTGCAATAAGTGAATTTAAAAAGTCAGGTAAATATAATTTCTTTGAAAATAAAGTAGAATTAAGTGCACTTAAGGTATATGAAGTTAAAGAATCAACACAAGAAGAAACAAAAACACAAAAGCTATTGCCAAAGACAGGAAGTGCAATGGATATAACTTTTATAGTGGCTATGGCATTAGCAATGATAATTCTAGGAATTGTGTTTATTAAAAAAGAAAATCAAGCTTAGGAGGCATTAAAAATGAAAAAAAAGCTACTTTTATTAGTGGCTATGATTATTATTTCAATCACAGCAATATCATTTGCAGGAAATTTGCAAAATAAAATAACTAAACAACAAAATGATAAGATTATTGTTGAAAACAATGAAACAACAAATAAACCAGTTGAAAATTCAAAAACATCAGAGACAAAGACAGAAAATAAAGACACTAAAACTCAAAATACTGAGGTAAAAAAGGAAAACACTCAAACAAGCAAAACTAATTCTCAAGAAAACAATACTAATAAAACAAAGGAAAAACAAACTAACACTACACAAAAGGAAACTACTAAACCAGCAGTAAATACAACAAATAAAGATAAAGAACAGGAAAAAAAGCCTAATGTGATAATAGTAAATGCAATTACTAATCAAGTCATCTATAAAGGTTATGTTGACATAGCTTCAAAGACCGCAGCAGATGTAACAATTAAGGCTTTAATAGATAATAAAATATCATATAGAGCCAAAGGTACAGGAAGTAGCATATATTTTTCTTCTATTGCAGGTCTAAAGGAAAGGGACAAAGGCCCAAACAGTGGATGGTGTTATTTTGTTAATGGAAAAAAGCCATCCGTTGGAGCAGGGGGATATACCCTAAAGGACGGAGATATACTTGAGTGGAAGTACCTAGAAGATGGGTTAAACTAATAAGGGACTGTCTCGCTTACATTTAAAACAGGAGCCATTGAACAATTACGAAGTATTATGATACTTCTTTTGTTCAATGGCTCTTATTTTGTCTGCTTATTTAAGTTACTTATAATGAATAATTATATGCGACAGCCACCTTGTTTAATTTGAAAAATGAAATTTTTGTAGTATAATCATTTTGTAGTACAAAAGAAAGGATGATTATATTGAAATATAAATTAATTGCTATGGATATGGACGGAACCCTGTTAAACAGCCAAAAGCAGGTTACAGAATATACAAAAGAGGTTTTAAGAAAAGCTGCAGACAGAGGAGTTAAGTTAGTAGTTTGCACAGGAAGAATATTTACCTCAGCAAAATCATATGCAAGAATAATAGGAACAAAGGCTCCAATCATTGCATCAAATGGGGCATATATAAGAGAAAAAGATAGAGAAGAAGTAATATATGAAAAATACATAAATAAAGAAAAGCTACTTAAAATTATTAGATTGTCAAGAGAGTGGGGCTTTTATCCACATATTTATACAACAGATACAATTTATTCAGAAAAACTAATACATTCCTCTTTAAATTATTCTAAGTGGAATGAAACTGTACCAGAGGAAGAAAAAATAAATATAAAAATTGTTGATAATCTTGAGGATATTGTTAATGAAAAAGGAGAGGCTTTTTTAAAGGTAGTTGTTATGGCACAAGATGATGAAATTGAAAGGTTGCAACAGCTTAAAAATTATATTAGAGAAAATGTTGATGTAGCAGTGTTTTCATCATATATGAACAACTTTGAAGTTATGGACAAAGAGGTGTCAAAGGGAAGAGCCCTTGAGATACTTGCAGGATACTACAACCTAAGTAAAGATGAAATAATTTGCTTTGGTGATAATGAAAATGATAAAACAATGTTTGAATTTGCAGGTTTTCCTGTTGCTATGGGAAATGCAGAGGAGGAACTTAAAAAGATTGCAGCATATGTAACTGTTTCAAATGATGAAGATGGTGTTGCAAAGGCAATAGAGAAGATAGTATTAAGAGATTAGGCGAATACCTAATCTCTTAAATTTAAAACCATTTCATCAAGTGTTCTTAATTTTTCTTTTGTTTCTTGTGAAAGATTTTTTAATATTTCTTGTTTATAATACATTCCTAAATCTCGTCTTTCTAAATTTCTAATTCTTGCATCTGTCCAGTCTACTTTTTTGTTTTTATGCATTAAATCAAAATCTACTATTCTTGTCCCATCATCTGTATATTCAAGGCCTAATAGTATTCTTTTTATATCAACCGGTGGAATTAATGAAAATAATCTTATTTGATAAACTAAAACGGTCATCAAAAACCTAGGAGAGTCCTTTGTCCACATTTCACCCAGTATAAGACCAATGTCTAGTTCATCTAATACTGCAGATAGTCTACGGTAATGTAAATCATATTGACTGTATCTGTCATAAATTCTTATATTAAGCTCATACCAGTTTTTGTTTACAAGTCCTTCATTTAAAAATCTAAGAGCTTGATTTCGTATCTTAGATGCAACAAAACTGATATGTCTATCAACTAAAAGGGTAGTAGATTCTATTGAATTTAGTGGAACATTTTCTTCAATTGGTTTATCAGTAAACACTATAATTGTTTGATTGGAATGTCCCCTATCAATGCTATCAAATATAGAAGACATTTCAGCTTGATATTCTAATGCAACAGAACTTATTATTTTGTCTTTATCCCCTTGTGTTCTCATAATTATAATACCAGGGGCGCTTCTAATATCGTTTATATTTTTTAAAAGTTTAAGATTTATTAAGCTAGACATAAAGTCTTCGGAGTTCATATTTATTAAAACATTTGCAAACATGTCCTTTATATGAGCAATTTTTTGATTAGGTTTAGTTATAAAGACTACTGTAGAATTTTCGCTAGAAAAGTTTAAAGCAGATGATAAATCAAGCTTTTTAGCATCAAAGTTTCTAAGTAAATCAGCTATAAGTTCATCAGGATTTTCTGTACCAAGTACCATAAGTTTAGGACCTAGTCTAAATAAAGATAACATATAATTCCTCCTAAATTCCTATTTTTCTTTTTAACATTCTATAATTGTCAGTAAAAATGGGGTACTGAAGATGAAATACATTGTCTTGGGATAAATCTAGTATATTAATATTCATAATACCATTTAAATAATTTTCACCTAATGTTTTATTATCATGTCCATACAGATAAAAATCACAGCCTTTATTTGGAAGGTCCTGAAGCTTGTGTGCTAGCCCAAAACTTTTACCATGTATATTTAAAATTTCTCCAGAGTTAACCACTTTGATTTTTGAAGTAATATTTAATAGATTAATGTTATCATGGTTTCCTGGTACTATTATTAGCTGATTTTGTGCTAGGTGTGATAACTCTTGTATAAATTTATTTGTTAGTCTACTGTACTGTTCTGTTTTAAATGGAAATAGTTCAAGTTTAATTTCATCAGCGATATCTCCAGTATGGATAATATAGTGAGGTTTTATTTTATTTATGGCAGATAAAATATCACTATATATATAACTTGGGGTGTCACTAATATGAAGAATTTTTATAGATGAATTTTTAAGATAATGTGGTACATATATTTTCCCTGATAGATGATATATTACTTGGAATACTTTCTTCATCATAAACACCTGCTTTAGAATATTTGAAATTATTTTATAACTTTTATTGACTAAAATCAACAAAAAAATATTTAAAAATATGTTGACATAATCTAAAACCCATGGTATATTATTAATTGTGTTTGGCCCCTTGGTCAAGCGGTTAAGACACCACCCTTTCACGGTGGTAACAGGGGTTCGAGTCCCCTAGGGGTCACCAATTTAATATGGAGAGATGGTCGAGTTGGTTTAAGGCACCGGTCTTGAAAACCGGCGTAGGGGTGACTCTACCGTGGGTTCGAATCCCACTCTCTCCGCCAAAAACAAAAGTCCTTACTTTTTAAGTAAGGACTTTTGTTTTAGTTAATAAAAAACATAATAGTTGAAATAATATAAAAACTATAATACTATAAAAGAAAAAGATTTAATTATAGTAGGTGAAATTAATGAAATTACAAAATCCACATGATAAATTTTTTAAAGAAACATTTTCAAATTTAGAAGTTGCAAAGGATTTTATACAAAATTATTTACCAGAGAGTATAGTGAAAATAATAGATTTAGATACATTAGAGTTACAAAAGGACAGTTTCATAAACGAAAAACTCCAAGAAGTTTTTTCAGATATGCTTTTTAGGGTAAGCATAAATAACAATGATGCATATATATATTTTTTATTTGAACATAAAAGCTATATAAGTAAACAAACTGCATTACAACTTTTAAAATACATGGTTGAGATATGGGAAATGAATATTAAGAAAGAGGGGGTAGGTAAATTACCGATAATAATTCCACTTGTAATCTATCATGGAAGTGAAAGATGGAGGGTTAAAACAAATTTAGGAGACATTATAGAGGGGTATAATGATTTAGGAGAAGAAATTAAAAGATATATCCCTAATTTTGAATATTTGTTATATGACTTATCTATGTATAAGGATGAAGATATAAAAGGACATGTCCAACTTAGAATAATGTTATCAATACTTAGAGATATATTTATAAAAGATGCAAGAGGAATACAAGAGACAATTTTAAAGGCTGCAAGTTATTTGTCGGAGCTTGAGGATAAACAAACAGGAATACAATATTTTGAAACTTATATGAGATACATATTTAGTTCATATCAGGATATGACAAGAAGTGATTTTGAAAATATCGCGAGGAAGATAGAAAAAACATTTATTGAGGGGAGTGAAGAGATTATGACTCTGGCTGATATGTTTAGAGAGGAAGGAATGAAGAAAGGTATTGAAGAGGGAATAAAGGAAGGAATAGAAAAAGGAATTGAAAAAGGAGAGATTATGGCACTTGTAAAAACAGCAATTAAGTTGTTGACAAAAAAGTTTGGTATTATACCAATTGAATTAAAACAAAAGTTGCAAGAACTTGATGTTTCAACACTTGAAATAATAGTAGAAAATATATTGGATATGGAAAGTTTAGATGAGCTTAATAAGTATATAAAATAAGGAAAACACCACATAGTTATGAATCTGCTATGTGGTGATTTTTTATGCTTAAAAATTGATATTCACTTTTAATATAATATTAAATATAGGAAAAATAGGTTTATTTTATAAAAAATAGTACTATACGCAATTAATACAAATATTATATAATAGTATTAATATTTGATTTAGGAGGGTTTTTATTTGTACAAGAAATTTTTAATAATTTTAATGTGCACGATTACTTTATTTCTATTATTTATTTACGGTTCTATAAAATATTATAATTCTACTCAGCCAATAAAGCTAAGTAGAACTATGGTTATTAGTGATAGAGATAATCATATTTACCCTATATGTGGGAACTTTAACTACGGAATATATAACTCGGGAATTTTTGATATAAAAATAGAGGATATTGTATTTAATACTAGTGATGTTGAAATAAAAAGTATTGGAATAAAAAGAGAAGGAAAAATAACAGAAGCAGAATATATCACTTTAGACGATAGTACTAATTTTATTTTAAACAAAAAGCAAGAAGCCACAATACAATTAATTGCAAATATTAAAAATAAAAATTCACAAATTAGGTCAATGAAAATTCAATACAAAATTTTAGGATTGAGTTTTAAACAAATATTTTATCTAGAAACTTTTTCAGAATAGGTAATCAATAACAAATTAAACTAACATTTTATAGTTTCTTAGGTTGGTATTTAAAATTAGATTGAAGGGAGAGGGATGACTTTTTTAGGTATAACGGTTACTTTTTTTATAGGCTTGCTATTATTAATTGCAGGAGTAGTGACTAAAAATAAATGGTTTATGTTTATTTCTATTGTTCCACTAGCAATTTCTATAATACAAGTTCTAATGCTATTAATGATGTAAAAGTAATTTGCATAGTAAAATGTTGGGATAATCCCAACATTTTTTATGTAAAATATTCGATTTCTGCTTTAGGAAATCTTTTTTTAATAGCATCTATCATAAATTCCTTCATGTCACTTGATATGTCCTTTTTATAGACATATTTGTATACCCCATATGGTCCCCACTTTTGTTGACGGTTTTCCATAGAAAAATCGATAGAAGTGTTTGGAAACCTTTGAAGGATTGTATCCATTGCCTTTGTTGTGAATCTATGTTGAATTAATTCAAATGTAATTTGGGCTTCATCAGGGTTCGATATTTTTTCTCTTAGCATATCGAGAAGTTCTGAATATTCCTTTTTATAGTTTTCGTAGTAGTATATTGGTGCAATAATAAAGCCTAAGGGATAACCTGCATCAAAAATTTTTTGTGCTGCCACAAGCCTTTCATCTATTGGGCTCACGTTAAACTCAAAATGTTCAATTACATATTTTGAATTTATACTAAACCTTATTTTTGTGTGTCCCTTATGATCAATATCTAATAATGTATCTACATAGGAAAATTTACTAACAAGTCTTAGTCGTCCAAATTCCTCATTTGAAAAAAATTCAATAGCTTTTTTTACAGAACCTGTAAGGTGTTCAACAGATAATGGATCACTGGTGCTAGCAAGCTCAAATGAAGTAATATTAGGCTTATTTTGATTTATATACTTTTGATTGTTTTGTAAAATTTCCTCAACATTTGCATATACTCTTGCAAATGGTTTAATATTTGGGTTAGACTGTAAATAGCAGTATTGGCAGCTTGCAGGGCATCCAGTTACAAGAGGGAACTGGTAATCAGCAGAAGGTCTACAACTATCAAGCTTCATGCTTTTTTTGATTGATACCACAAGGGAGCTTTTGGCATAGGAATAATATTCTTGAATGTTATCAAAGTCTTTTTCAAAGTTTACAGATTTATTTTCAATAAATACAGGAATATTTAATTCTTTTAATTTATTATATATGTATTGACCAGTAGGGTAATCCAATGTTTTAGGTTCAAAAAAGGCACGTTTAGGGTAAAACAGCATAACAAAAACCTCCTCTATCTTTAGAATAAATAAAAATTTTAAAATTATGTATCAAAGGGGTGATTTAAATGAGCAATGTTTATGCAGTTAAATGTAGTGACTACCAAAGAGAAAATGTTTATAGAGCAGTTGATGAAATGATAAAACTACATGGAGGAATAGATAAAATAGCCAAAAAGGGAGAAACTGTATTTTTGAAAATAAATTTAGTTATAAAAAAGCATCCTGATGAAGCAGCAACAACTCACCCAATGGTAATTGAGGCAGTTAGTAAAAGGCTTGTTGAAAATGGATGTAGAGTAATTATAGGAGATAGTCCAGGAGGACCTTATACAGATAAGGTATTAAGAGGATTTTATAAGGTATGTGGAATAGAAGAGGCGGCTAAAAATAGTGGTGCAGAGCTTAATTATGATTGTTCATATAAGGAATATAAGACTCCAGATGGGTGTATTTCAAAGGTACTTAATATGATTGAACCACCATTTAAATGTGATAAGATAATTACAATTTCAAAACTAAAAACACACAGTATGGCAGTATATACAGGAGCAGTTAAGGTTTTATTTGGAATGATTCCAGGTGTTCAAAAGGTTGAATATCATTTTAAAATGCCTGAGATATATGATTTTTCAAATCTTCTTGTTGATATTTGCGAAACAGTTAAGCCTTCTTTTTCAATAATGGATGGAATAGTTGCAATGGAGGGAGATGGCCCAACAGCAGGTGTACCAAAGGAAGTTGGTCTTCTTATGGCTTCTGAAAATCCATATGAACTAGATGTCTGTGGTGCATACTTAATGGGGCTTAAAGTTGATGATGTTCCAACAATAAAGAGGTCATATGAAAGAGGTATAATAAAGGGTGGAATAGAAACAGTAACTGTTGTTGGTGAAAATATAGAAAAATATGTTTCTAACTTTAAGGTGCCTAAAATAAGAAGTGTTAACTTCTTTAGAGGAAGATTGCCAAAGAGGATGGAGGATTTTTTAACATTTTATCTATCTCCAAGACCAGAGTTTTCGCATGATATATGTGTAAGATGTGGAGTTTGTATAGAAAGTTGTCCACCGAAGGCACTTGTAATGGGGGATAGGATACCGAAAGTAGAATATAGTAAATGTATAAGATGCTTCTGTTGCCACGAGCTCTGCCCAAAGAAGGCAATAAACATAAAAAGACCTTGGGTATTAAAGAGATTATTCAAATAAAAAGGGGCTGCCATTTGACAGCTCCTTATGCTCCTTTAGACATGTCATTTTTAGCTTGCATTAATTCATTAGCCTTTTCTCCCCACGACTTAGCATATTCTTGTAGCTTATCGGCAAGTTCGTCAACAGTTTCATCGTCATTTACTTGAGTAGAATATGCATTAGATTCTTTAACCATATTTCTTAGGGCATCTGGGTTATCAATCATAGGGCAAGGTCTTAGAAGGTTATCGTTAAATGGTTGATTTTTTCTGTATGCCATAAATAAAGGTGATTGTAAAACTTCTAAAAGACTGTGTTCTTTTATATTCATATTTGAGTAATGAATAAATGCACATGGCTCGCAGTCACCATTTGCATTTATGTGGAAGTATCTTCTGCCACCTGCAATACATCCATTTGAATATTCTCCATCATTCCAAAAATCAAGTACAAAGATAGGTTCAGTAGCTCTTATCTCATGAATTCTTTTATACATATACTCTCTTTGATTAATAGTTGCCATAAAGTTGACATCACTGTCACGACCAACAGGAACATAAGTAAAGTACCAACCAAATCTACAGCCCTTTTCAACCATTAAATCTATATATTCTTTTGAAGCGACAACCTCTGTATTATATCTATGATAGCATGTTGAGAACCCAAATATACAACCGGCATCTTTTAATATATCCATTGATTTCATAACAGCTTTAAAACATCCTTCACCACGTCTCATATCGGTTTCTTTTTCAAAACCCTCAACGCTAAATGCTAGTGCAAAGTTACCAACTCTTTGCATTTCTTTTGCAAAGTCTTCATCAACCAATGTTCCATTGGTAAATGAAAGGAATGCACACTCATTATGTTTTTCACAAAGCTTTATAATATCATTTTTTCTCATAAGAGGTTCTCCACCTGAGAAAATATACATATATATACCTAGTTCTTTACCTTCTGTTACTATTCTATCTAAATCATCAAATGATAAATTCCAAGGCTTATATTCTCCTGCCCAACATCCTTTACATTTTAAGTTGCATGATGAAGTAGGGTCTATAAGTATAGCCCAAGGTATGTTACAATTATATTTCTTTTCATTTTCTTGTTGAACAGGAATTCCAAACATTGAGGCGTTTAAAAAATAGTTAATTCCTATTTTTTCTCTGACATTTGGATGAGTTTCTGTAAGAAGCTTATATGTGTACTTATACCAATTGCTATTATGATTATCTAAAAATTGTT
Organism: Clostridiales bacterium; assembly: GCA_026416355.1. Classification (GTDB taxonomy): domain Bacteria; phylum Bacillota; class Clostridia; order Clostridiales; family Caloramatoraceae; genus Thermobrachium. The sequence continues at coordinate 10,452 of JAOAFH010000163.1, forward strand.
TTATAGAGGCAATATACTTTTTGTCTTGTTCTCTTATTGCTATCTTTTCACTCCATCTCATGAGCTTTGGTATATTTTTTTCAGGTTCCTTTAGTATATATTTAACAACCTCTTTTATAGCAGTTTCCCCAAGTCTTGTCCTAGCAAGATTCATTTTAACCCCTCCCATTTTTCTATTATTCAATATATATTAAGTAAAATTAAGAATTATAACTTCTACAACATCAATTATAGCACTGTATGGATTAAATGGATTAATTTAGCAGTTAAATTAACAATAAAATTATAATGACTAGTCAATATAGTTTTATACCTACTATTAGAATTAAATTTTGTTTACAATTTTTCTATACTATTGGTATAATAAAATATAAGACGCGTAATTTTGGAGGGATAAATTTGAATCTTAATATAGTATTATATCAACCAGAAATACCACACAACACAGGAAATATAGGCAGAACATGTGTACTTACCAATTCAAAATTACATTTAATCAAACCACTTGGATTTTTGATTGATGATAAGCATTTAAAAAGAGCAGGCATGGACTATTGGAAATATGTTGATGTAACATATTATGATAGTTTTGAGCATTTCATGGAAGTAAATAAAGGAGCAAGAATTTATCTATCTACAACAAAGGCAGAAAATCTATATACAGAAGTTGAATACAAACAAGGTGATTTTATTATGTTTGGTAGAGAGTCATCGGGTGTTCCAGACAGTGTAAGGGATGTTTTAAAAGATACATTAATTAGAATTCCAATGGTTGAAACAAGTGATAGATCACTTAATTTATCTAATACAGTTTCTATTGTGGCATATGAAGCATTAAGACAAATGGGATTTCCTAACATGAAATAGTGGAGGTGTTGTATGAATAAAATTGCAATTGTAACAGATAGTACTGCGGATATTCCAAAGGATTTAGTCGAGAAATATAACATTAGAGTTGTACCTTTAACTGTATCATTTAAGGATAGAACCTACTATGATGGAGTGGATTTAAATATAGATACACTACTTGGAATGCTAGATGAAGGAGAAGAACTACCTAAGACTTCACAGGTAAATCCTGCTCGCTTTTGTGATGAATATAAAAGATTATTAGATGAAGGATATAAAATAATATCAGTACATTTATCATCAAATTTAAGTGGAACTTATCAATCGGCGCTTATTGCAAAAAATATGCTTGAAACTGAAGATATTTATGTTGTAGATTCTAGAACAGTTAGCTTTGGTACAGGAATGCTTGCACTTAAAGCTGTAAAAATGATAGAAGAAGGGAAAGATATAGAGGAGATATATTCAACATTAAATAATCTTGCACAAAAATCAAGGGTTGCCTTTGCGTTAGATAAATTAGAATATCTAAAAAAAGGTGGAAGACTTTCAGGTGCACAAGCAGCAATTGGGACACTTTTAAATATAAAACCTATCATATATATAAATGAAGGAAGACTAGAAATACTAGATAAGACTCGTGGTATGAAAAAGGCATTATCTAGAATGATTAAATATGTACAAGAACAAGGATATGATAAAAATGAGCTTTTTGCAATAGGTACTGTTAGAGACTTTGAAAACTTTTCAGAGTTTGAAAAGATGGTGAAAAGTGAACTTAATATAGAAAATCCATTGTTTGCAGAGGTTGGAACAGTGGTTGCAACATATTCAGGACCTGGCGTTATTGGAATTTGGTTTTATAAAGAATAATATATTTGAATAGGGGCTATTGCCCCTATTTATTTTTATAATTCAAATTATTCAAAAAATAAATAGCGTATTTATAGTAAATATTGTATAATAATATTAGGTTAATATTTCTGGATGAAACAAATAGGAGAGACCCATAAGGGCGCCGAAGGGGTAAGTAAAACTCGCCAGGTTTTATGATACTCTCAGGCAAAAGTACTATTTGTGGACAGATCTCTGTGCTGGCAGAGGATGTAGGCAACTACATCCTTTTTTTATTTAAATAAAGTTAATTGTTAATGCATTAACAATATATGGTTAGAGGTGTTATTATTGAAGGAGAAACCAATTGTTATCACAAATAACCCATTAACAAAATCAAGCCTAGATGGAAGGTTTGATGTAATTTATAAAGAGGTAGATTTAGTTGATGTTTTGATTGTTGTAAGAGACTATATACATAAAGGACATAAATTATTAACCCACCCATTGATGGGAAGTATTAAACCAAACCAAACACCGTACAAATCAGTGGCTATTTCTAAAAAAAATTATATGGATATAGACATAATGAGTTTGGAAATAATAGAAAATAGCATATTGAAGGCTAAGGCAATGCTTGACAATAAGAAACTGCCACAATGGCCAAAGGATGCATTAGAAGATTTTAGTTTAATTGACTATGATTTAATTAAAAATGCATTAATATGAAAGGAAGTGAAAAAATGAATCATGTTTATGACATTATCATTATAGGTGGTGGACCTGCAGGTTTGTCAGCGGGACTTTATGGATCAAGGTCAAAACTTGATGTATTGGTAATTGAAAAGGAAAAGTTTGGAGGCCAAGCGGCAACAACTGCAGAACTTGAAAACTATCCTGGCTCAATTGAAAACTGCACAGGACCTGCATTGTCAGAAAGAATGAAAAAACAAGCAGAAGAGTTTGGAACAACATTTGCAAAGGATGAAATACTAGACGTTGATTTTACAGGCGAAATAAAGATAATTAAGGGAAGAAAAGAAGAGTATCATGCAAAAACAGTTATAATAGCAACAGGTGCTGAATATAGACTAGCTGGTTTTAAAAATGAAAAGGAACTTAGAGGAAGAGGAGTTTCATATTGTGCAACTTGTGATGCAGACTTCTTTGAAGGTTTAGATGTTGCTGTAATTGGAGGCGGAGATAGTGCCATAACTGAAGCACTTCATTTAACTAAATATGCAGAAACAGTGACTATTATACATAGAAGAGATACATTAAGGGCAGCAAAATCATTACAAGAAAAGGCATTTAATCATCCAAAGATTAAATTTATTTGGGACACTGTTGTAGAAGAAGCAAAGGGTGATGAAATTTTAGAATCACTTGTTATAAAAAATATTAAGACAGGTGAAACATCAGAGCTTTTGGTAAACGGAGTGTTTGTATTTGTTGGACTTGATCCAAAGAGCGAGATATTTAAGGGTAAGGTTTTGATGGATGAAAAAGGTTATATTATAACAGATAGAAATATGAAGACAAATGTTGAAGGGGTATTTGCAGCAGGTGATGTTACTCAAAAATCACTAAGACAAGTTATTACTGCTGCTGCAGATGGTGCAATAGCTGCCATTTCAGCAGAAGAATACATTAACGAAAAATTTGAAAAATAGGAGGGAAATTTATGTTTGAGGTGAATAAGGAGAATTTTGAAGTTGAGGTTACAAACTACACAGAAAAACCAGTATTTGTGGACTTTTGGGGAGATAAATGTGAGAGATGTAAAGAACTTATGCCAGATGTTCATGCTTTAGAAGAAAAGTATGGCGATAAAATTAAGTTTTGTAGTTTAAATACTAGTGAAAATAGAAGACTTGCTATTGCACAAAGGGTTTTAGGTTTGCCAACTATGATTATGTATGTAAATGGAGAAAAGGTAGAAGTTTTAACACCAGATAAAATAAATTCAGTAGAAGATATTGAAAACATGATTAAAAAGTTTTGTAAATAAGGAGGCATAGTCCCCTTATTATAAAAAATTAGTTCAGAATATTCAAACAAAATGTCAAAAACAGTCGAAAAAATTACAGGAGGTGAAGGCAGTGCGCCTAGAGTTAGGAAAAATTTTTATTAAAGATGTCCAGTTTTCAAATCAAACAAAGGTTGAAAATGGAATTCTTTATGTAAACAAAGAAGAGCTAATTAAAGAAGTTTCAGGGGATGAGAGACTAAAGAGTATTGATGTTGAGCTTGCAAGACCAGGTGAGGAAGTAAGAATAATTCCGGTAAAGGATGTTATTGAACCTAGAGTAAAGGTAGAAGGAAAGGGTGGAATATTCCCAGGATTTATATCAAAGGTTGATACTGTAGGTTCAGGAAGAACACATGTTTTAAAGGGTGCAGCTGTGGTTACAACAGGAAAAATAGTTGGTTTCCAAGAGGGAATAATTGATATGTCAGGAGAGGGAGCAAAGTATACTCCATTCTCAAAGACAAATAATGTAGTTTTAATTTGTGAACCAGTTGACAATCTACCACAACACGAACATGAAGAAGCCGTTAGAATGGTAGGATTTAAAGCTGCCACATATTTAGGAAAAGCAGGAATGAATGTTGAACCAGATGAGGTAAAGGTATATGAAACATTGCCTCTACTTGAACAAGTTAAAATGTATCCAGAACTACCAAAGGTTGTTTATGTGTATATGCTTCAAAGTCAAGGGTTATTACACGACACTTATGTATATGGTGTTGATGCAAAGAAGATTATTCCAACATTTATATATCCAACAGAAGTTTTTGATGGAGCAATAGTTAGTGGTAACTGTGTTTCAGCATGTGATAAAAACCCAACATATGTTCATATGAATCACCCAATTATTGAGGATTTATATGAAAGACATGGAAAGGACTTTAATTTCTTAGGATGTGTAATTACTAACGAAAATGTATATCTAGCAGACAAGGAAAGATCATCAAATTACACAGCCAAGCTAGTAGAATTTTTAGGTGCAGATGCTGCAATAATATCAGAAGAGGGATTTGGAAATCCTGATGCAGACCTAGTTATGAACTGTAACAAGATAGAAGAAAAAGGAATAAAAACAGTTTTAGTAACTGATGAATATGCAGGACGTGATGGTGCTTCACAATCACTTGCAGATTCAACTCCAAAGGGCAATGCTGTTGTTACAGCAGGTAATGCAAATGAAGTTGTTGTACTTCCACCTATGAAGAAGGTTATTGGTCATGCAGAAGCTGCAAATGTTATAGCAGGAGGATTCTCAGGCTCACTTAGAGAAGATGGTTCAATTGAGGCTGAAATACAAGTTATAACAGGTGCAACAAGTGAAGTGGGATTTGGATACTTAACAGCAAAAGGATTTTAAAGGAGGGATTTAATTATGATACTAAAGGATAGAAAGGTTATAGCAATAGGTGATAGAGATGGTATTCCAGGACCAGCAATAGAGGAGTGTGTAAAATCAGCAGGAGCTGAAGTAGTTTTTGCTTCAACAGAATGCTTCGTTTGAACGGCTGCGGGTGCAATGGATCTGGAGATCCAACAAAGAGTAAAAGATTTAACAGAAAAATATGGTGCTGAAAATGTTGTTGTTGTTTTAGGAGGTTCAGAGGCAGAAGCAGCTGGGCTTTCAGCAGAAACAGTAACAGCAGGAGACCCAACTTATGCAGGTCCACTAGCAGGTATATCTTTAGGTCTAAGGGTATATCATATGCTAGAAGAAGAAATTAAGAATGAATGTGATCCAGCTGTTTATGATGAACAGGGTGGAATGATGGAAATGGTTCTTGACGTTGAAGCAATTTCCAATGAGGTACGTTCTATAAGAGAACAGTATACACAATATAAAGATTAATACTGGGGAGGTGGGATAAGTGATTAAGGTTGTTCATTATATAAACCAGTTTTTTGGTCAAGTAGGTGGAGAGGAAAAGGCACATATCGAGCCATTTGTAAAAGAAGGGTTTGTTGGACCAGGTATGGCTCTAAATGCTGCATTTAAAGGGCAAGCACAGATAGTAGCAACAATAATCTGTGGTGACTCATATTATGCTGAAAATGAAGAAAAGGCAAAGGCTACTATTCTTGAAATGGTAAAAGAATATCAGCCAGACTTATTCATTGCAGGACCAGCATTTAATGCAGGAAGATATGGTAATGCATGTGGTAGTGTGTGTAAATTAATTAAAGAAAATTTAAATATCCCTGTTGTGACAGGAATGTATATAGAAAACCCTGGTGTTGATCTTTATAGAAAGGATGTTTATATAGTTCCAACAAAGGATAATGCTGCTGGTATGAGAGAGGCAGTTCCTAAGATGGCATCACTTGCGTTGAAATTAATAAACAACCAAGAAATTGGTAGTCCAGAAGAAGAAGGATATATTGAAAGAGGAATTAGAAAAAATTACTTTGCTACTGAAAGAGGCTCAAAAAGAGCTGTTGATATGTTAGTTAAGAAGATTAAGGGAGAGGAATTTAAAACAGAATTTAAAATGCCTGATTTTGATAGGGTAGCACCTAATTCTCCAGTTATTGATATAACTAAGGCTAAAATTGCTTTAGTTACTTCAGGAGGAATAGTTCCAAAGGGCAACCCAGACAAAATTGAATCATCAAGTGCATCAAAGTTTGGTAAATATGATATAGAAGGTGTATTTGATTTAACAAAGGAAACATTTGAAACTGCACATGGTGGTTATGACCCTGTTTATGCAAATGCTGATGCAGACAGAGTTTTACCTGTGGACGTTTTAAGAGAGCTTGAGAAGGAAGGAAAAATTGGTTCACTTCATAGATATTATTATTCAACAGTTGGAAATGGTACAGCTGTTGCAAGTGCAAAGAAATATGGTGAAAAAATTGCTAGGGAACTGATTGCAGATGGAGTTCAGGCAGTAATCTTAACCTCTACTTGAGGTACTTGTACTCGTTGCGGTGCAACGATGGTAAAGGAAATTGAAAGGGCAGGTCTGCCTGTAGTTCATATGTGTACAATTGTTCCAATATCTAAAACAGTTGGTGCAAATAGAATAGTTCCTACTGTTGCAATACCACACCCACTTGGAAATCCAAACCTTTCACATGAAGATGAAAAGGCACTAAGAAGAAAGTTAGTAGAAAAAGCACTTAAGGCTCTAGAAACCCCTGTAGAAGAACAGACTGTTTTTGAATAAAGAAACATAAGTTCCGTTCAAGATTAAACCTTGAACGGAACTTATTGTAAAATATTTTGAAATTATGGGAGGTAATTTTATATGTATCCTGTTATAAAGGGAGCTAGTTATATATTGGTTCATACACCTGATATGGTTATACATAACGGAACAACTCAAACCCTAGAGAGGGAAACAAATCCAGATTCTGAATATCTAAAGAATATAACTAATCATTTAAGAAGTTATCAAGATGTAGTATCATATCCAGTTAACCAAACATATATAGGAAATTTTGATCCAGAGGATTTAGCAAACCTTCCAAGACCTTGGTATCAAAAGCCAATTGAAAATGCATCAAGATACGGTAAGTTTGGTGAAATTATGCCAGAGGATGAGTTTTATGGACT
>JAOAFH010000022.1 GCA_026416355.1 Clostridiales bacterium
ACTGAATTCCCATTACTTGAATATGATGAAGAAGAAAATAGATATGTTGCTGTACACCATCCATTTACTTCACCAATGGATGAAGATATTGAACTGCTTGAAACTGAGCCAGGAAAAGTTAGAGCTAAAGCATATGACATCGTATTAAACGGAGAAGAAATAGGTGGTGGAAGTATAAGAATACATGACACTAAACTTCAAGAAAGAATATTTAATGCATTAGGATTTACAATGGAAGAGGCTTGGGACAGATTTGGTTTCTTGCTTGAAGCATTTAAATTTGGACCTCCTCCACATGGTGGTATAGCGTATGGATTTGATAGATTGGTTATGTTCTTAGCTGGAACTGAAAATATTAAGGATGTAATAGCATTCCCTAAAAATCAAAATGCAGCATGTCCTTTATCAAGCGCTCCAAATGTTGTAGATAAAAAGCAACTAGATGAACTAGGAATACAAATCGTGGAAAATGAAAGATAAAAATGTAACATAACCTTAAAGTGTTTGTTGCATATATAAAAAATTGATGGTATATTATAATTACTCACTGAGGTGAGGGAAACAAATAAAAAACTAATATCATTTACAAATAAGATTTAGTGTTGTATAATACACTTAAAACAGAATAACAATAGGTAAAACACCTACCGTATGCGCCTAGATGGATTCAGTATTGAGCCAACATCAATACAAAGGGAGTCCGGTCTCCTAATGTGGATTGCATGCCAGCATTTTATGCAGGAAGCGCGAAGCAATAGGGAGGACACCCACCTGCTGAGAGCAGGTTCAATCGTTCCATCAAACGGTACGGTGGGTTTTTTCATGTTTATGAGGAGGAAGAATATGCTAGGACCTTTTTCAAGAACAGAGCTTCTAATTGGTCACGATGGAATAGAAAAGCTTAAAAATAGTAAAGTTGCAGTTTTTGGTGTAGGAGGGGTAGGCTCCTTTGCAGTTGAAGCACTAGTAAGAAGTGGTGTAGGATGTTTAGTTTTAATTGACGACGATGATGTGTGCCTAACAAATATTAATAGGCAAATACACGCAACAACAAAAACAGTGGGAAAGCCAAAAGTTGAAGTAATGGCAGAGAGAATAAAAGAAATAAATCCAAAATGCAATGTTATTACATATAAAACATTTTATAATAAGGATACAGCTGAAGAATTATTGAAGGAAGACTATGATTATGTTATTGATGCCATTGATACAGTATCATCAAAAATAGATATGGTTGTTAGATGTAAGGAGAAAAATATACCTATAATTAGCAGTATGGGTGCAGGAAACAAATTAGATCCTACAAAATTTGAAGTTGCAGATATTTATGATACCTCAATTTGTCCGCTAGCAAAGGTTATGAGATATGAACTTAGAAAAAGAGGAGTAAAGAATTTAAAGGTAGTTTATTCTAAAGAACCACCAATAAAAATAGAAAACAATAGTGAACATTCATGTAAAACAAACTGCATATGCCCACCAACTGCTCAAAGAACATGTAGTGCAAGACGTCAAATACCTGGAAGTATTTCTTTTGTTCCATCTGTTGTTGGGCTTATAATTGCAGGTGAAGTAATTAAGGATTTGATTAAATAAGAGGTGAATTTAATGAGCTGCGCAAAGGAAGATTTAGTAAAAAGACTTAGAAGAATAGAGGGGCAAGTTAAGGGAATAGAAAAGATGATAATTAATGACAAAGAGTGTAATGACATATTAACTCAAATAGCTGCTGTTAGGGCTGCAATAAACAAAGTAGGAGCATTAGTTTTGGAAAACTACTCAAAAACTTGTATTTTAAAAGCATCAGAACAAGCAGTTACTGAAGAAGAAATAGAAAATTTAATAGATACAATTGTAAAGTTTATGAAGTAATATTTATACACCTAAAAGCTAAACATCGATAGAAGTCTCTTACCTAAACAAGTATTAGATGAATATAGATGAATGAAAAAAATATAGATAAAAAAGCGTGAGCCATGAAGTATACTTATATATTCTTCATGGCTCTAATTATTTTATAAAGTTAATATTGTAAAAATTTATGTTGTATTTACTTTATTTATGCTATACTTTTTTAAAATTGTATAGATAATATTAGTACACATCTCTTGTAAAAAAAATCAGATAATTCTATAATAAAATTAGATTATTTATTATTTTTAGAAAAAGGAGAGGGATATGATGAGTTTAGAACATGTAAAAAAAGTAGATCCCGAAGTATATGAGGCTATACAAAATGAAATGAAAAGACAACAAAATAAAATTGAACTCATTGCTTCAGAAAACTTTACAAGTATTGCAGTCATGGAGGCTCAAGGCTCTCAATTAACTAATAAATATGCTGAAGGATATCCAGGAAAAAGATATTATGGTGGATGCGAACATGTTGATGTTGTTGAGGATTTAGCAAGAGAAAGATTAAAAAAATTATTTGGAGCAGAACATGCTAATGTTCAGCCACATTCAGGTTCACAAGCTAACATGGCAGTATATTTATCTGTACTTGAAGTTGGAGATAAAGTATTAGGAATGAACCTATCCCATGGAGGGCATTTAACACATGGAAGCCCAGTTAACTTTTCAGGAAAGCTATTTAATTTTATTTCTTATGGTGTTAATGAAGATGGTTACATAGATTATGAAGAATTAAGACAATTAGCACATAAAGAAAAGCCAAAAATGATAGTATCAGGTGCAAGTGCATATCCAAGAATTATTGATTTTAAGAGAATTAGAGAGATATGTGATGAAGTTGGAGCTTATATGATGGTTGATATGGCCCACATAGCAGGATTAGTTGCAGCAGGACTGCATCCTAACCCAGTTGAATATGCTGATTTTGTGACTACAACAACACATAAAACACTTCGTGGACCAAGAGGTGGAGCAATTTTATGCAAAGAGGAATACGCAAAATTAGTTGATAAAACAATTTTCCCAGGAATTCAAGGAGGACCACTTGAGCATGTAATAGCAGCAAAGGCAGTATGTTTCAAAGAGGCTATGACAGAGGAATTTAAAGAATATCAAAAGAGTGTTGTAGAAAATGCTAAACATCTAGCAAAAGCACTAATGGATAGAAGATTTAATTTAGTTTCAGGAGGAACAGATAATCATCTAATGTTAGTAGACTTAAGAAATAAAAATATAACAGGAAAAGAAGCAGAACACCTTCTTGATGAAGTAGGCATTACAGTTAACAAAAATACAATACCATTTGATCCTCAAGGCCCATTTGTAACAAGTGGAATTAGAATTGGTACACCTGCTGTTACAACAAGAGGTTTTGGTAAAGAAGAAATGATTGCAATTGCAGATATTATTTCATGGGTAATTGATAACAGGGATAAGAATTTATCCTATGCTAAGGATAGAGTTAAAGAGCTATGTGATAAGTATCCATTATATGGACACAGATAATTAATGGGCTATTTTAGCCCATTAATTTTACAGTTAGGGGGATAAAAATGGACTTTGATAAAAATTTATTGGATATAATTTTAGAAAATATTGATGAGGGAATCCATGTTATAAATAAAGAAGGGTATACAGTAATTTATAACAAGGCTATGGAAGAAATTGAGGGGTTTAATAAAGAAGAAGTTGTTGGAAAAAAATTAAAAGAACTGTTTCCGAGCCTCAATGAAAATACAAGTACACTTTTATCAGCATTAAAGACCAATAAGGCAATAACAGATAGATATCAAACCTACTTAAATAAAAAAGGAAACAACATAACGTCAGTAAATACAACAGTACCAATCGTAATAAACAATGAAATTGTTGGTGCAGTTGAAATATCAAAGAATTTTACTAAGATAAGAGAATTATATGATAGAATATTAAATCTAAATAAAGATAGTGTAAATGATTTAACAAGAAAATCATTTAATGATATTATTGGGGCTAGTCCAGAGTTTTTGCATACTATTGAACTAGCCAAAAAAGCAAGTAAAACATCTTCAACAGTTTTAATTATAGGAGAAACAGGTACAGGAAAAGAAATTATAGCAAAATGCATTCATGATTCTAGTTCTAGATGTGAAAAACCATTTGTAGCTGTAAACTGTGCTGCACTTCCTGAAGGCCTATTAGAGGGGATATTGTTTGGGACTGTTAAGGGAAGTTTTACAGGAGCAATTGATAGACCAGGGCTGTTTGAACAGGCCAATGGAGGAACAATTTTACTAGATGAATTAAATTCTATGCCAATTAATTTGCAAGCAAAACTTTTAAGGGTACTACAGGAAGGATACATTAGAAGAGTTGGAGATGTAAGAGATATACCAATTGATGTTAGAATAATAGCCACAACAAATGAAGATCCATATACATCAATAGTTGAAGGAAGAATGCGAAAAGACCTCTATTATAGACTAAGTGTTATTAATATTAAAATACCACCTCTTAGGGATAGAAAAGAAGATATACCAATATTTATGCAAGAGTTTATAAAGAGGTATAACAAAGAACTATTAAAGGATGTATGGGAAATATCAAGTGAAGTTTATGATGGCTTTATGAGCTATGATTGGCCTGGAAACGTAAGAGAACTAAAGAATTACATAGAAGGTGCAATGAACATGGTAATAGGTCATGTATTAAAAATGGAACATTTTCCACCACATGTTCAAGAGATTTTATTCAACAAATTTAAAGGTGATGTTCATGATTTAAGCTATGATTTTAATGTTCCTCTTGATGAGTATTTAGATACAATGGAGAAAAATATAATATTAAAAGCACTTGAAAAGAGTGAATATAATATTTCAAAAACAGCAAATTTATTAAAAATTAAAAGGCAAACACTTCAACACAAGCTTAATAAATATGGTATAAATAAATAGACTACAAAATTCGGCAGTCCTAGTGCAAAAATATTTGCACTAGGACTTTTATGTTTGATATAAGTACCTTTGTTAAAACGCAAAAAAAATTGCACTTAGTCACGAAAACCCTAATATTGACAGAATATTATATTAATTATACAAATATGCATGTATAGTTATAAAAAATTAAAAAATATCAAAAATTGTGAAAAAATAAACTGGCACAGAAGTTGCTAATATATAAGAAAATTACATATATACAGGGAGGAGTTTAAAAATGGATAAGATTAGAGTTATTCAATGGGGAGTAGGAAATATGGGAAGCGGTATGGTCAAGATGATTCTTGACAAAGAAGGAATCGAAGTAGTTGGAGCCATCGATAGAAAGGAAAATGAGGGCAAGGATTTAGGAGAACATTTAGGATTAGATAGAAAGCTAGGTATAGTTATTTCAGCTGATGCTGAAAAAGTATTAAGTGAAACTAAAGCAGATGTTGTTCTTCTTGCAATTGATTCATTTGTTAAAGGAGTTGAAAAACAAATAAAACTAATTTGTAGCCATAAAATGAATTGTATAACAATAGCAGAAGAGATGGCATATCCATATCTTGCAGAACCAGAATTATCAAAGGAAATAGATGAAGTTGCTAAGGCAAATGGAGTAACAGTTTTAGGAACAGGTGTAAATCCAGGGTTTGTTTTAGATACACTAATAATAACTTTAAGTGCTGTGTGTAGAAGTGTGAAGAAGATAAAGGCAGCAAGAATAAATGACCTATCACCATTTGGAAAAACAGTTATGAGAGAACAAGGTGTTGGATTAACTGTTGAAGAGTTTAAGAGAGGTATTGAAGATGGTTCAGTTTATGGCCATGTTGGATTTGAAGAGTCAATTCCAATGATAGCAGATGCACTTGGACTTAAGATAGATGAAGTTAAACAAACAAAGGAACCAATTATATCAAATACACATAGAGAAACAAAGGATGTTGTTGTAGAACCAGGAATGGTTTGTGGATGTAACCACTGTGGATACGGATTAAAGGATGGAGAAGTAATAATAGCACTTGAACATCCACAACAAATACATCCTGAAATAGAAAACATAGAAACAGGAGATTATATATGGATTGAAGGAGATCCAAACATTAGCCTTTGTATTAAGCCAGAAGTTCCAGGAGGAATAGGAACAATTGCAACAGCAGTAAATATGATACCACATGTTTTAAATGCTAAAGCTGGATTGGTTACAATGAAGGATCTATCACTACCACATGCTATTATGGACGATTTTAGAAATCATCTAAATAAATAGAGGTGAGAAATTTGGAATTTGTAAAAAAGGGCACATATGTCCAAATACATCAAATAGTTTTACAAAGTGATGAAAGAGCAGCCAATCTACCAGAGGATACTAAAAAAGTTCCTCTTGAAATGTGGGTTAAAGGATATTTAAATCATGATGCAAAGCTTGGTGAAGAAGTTGAAATAACAACTTTAACTAGCAGAGTTGTTAGAGGAAAACTAGTTGAAGTAAATCCAAGTTATAAACATGACTTTGGAAAATTCGTTCCCGAACTATTAAAAATAGGACATGATTTAAGATTAATCTTAAAGGACGGTGAATAAAGATGTCAGATTTAAGTTACAATGCCGTCATGGGTAGAAGAAATGAAATAATGAAAAAGGCAGTTAAAATTGATTATTCAAAATTCCAAACATCAAAAATTGCTTTCGATTATGACAAAATGATGAGGGAAACAGGGTATTCTCTTCAAGAAGTTCAAGAAATACAAAGAAGTGTGGGTGTTGGAAACACCCCACTTATTGAACTTAAGAACCTAACAAACTTAGCAAGAAAACTAGCACCAAAGGGAAAAGGTGCAAGGATATTTATAAAAGATGAGTCCTGTAACCCATCAGGAAGCTTTAAGGATAGAAGAGCAGCAATATCAGTATACCATGCAAAAAAATTAGGCTATAAGGGAGTCGTAGCCGCAACAAGTGGAAACTATGGTGCAGCTGTTGCATCTCAAGCAGCTATGAGAAATCTTAACTGCATAATAGTTCAAGAGTGTTATGATTCAAGAAAAGTTGGACAGCCAGAAATTCTTGAAAAGCAAAGAAAATGTGAATGCTATGGTGCAGAAGTTGTTCAATTAACAGTTGGACCAGAGCTATTTTATACATTCCTTAGAATATTAGAGGAAACAGGATACTTTAATGCATCACTTTACTCTCCTTATGGTATAGCAGGTGTTGAAACATTAGGATACGAAGTGGCAATCCAATGTAGAGAACAAATTGGATGTGACCCTGATGTTGTTGTTGTAACACATGCAGGTGGCGGAAATGTTACAGGAACTGCAAGGGGGCTTATAAAGGCAGGTGCATTAAACACAAAAATTGTTGGAGCAAGCGTTGATTTAACAGGCCTTCATATGGCTTCTGATAAAGATTTTAATAGAAAAAGCTTTACAACAGGCCACACAGGATTTGGTATACCATTTGCAACTTGGCCAGATAGATCAGATGTTCCAAGAAGTGCTGCAAGACCACTTAGATATCTAGATAAATACGTGACAATAAAACAAGGAGAAGTTTTTTATATAACAGAAGCTTTAGCACAACTAGAAGGACTAGAAAGAGGACCAGCAGGAAACACATCATTAACAGCAGCATTCTACTTGGCACAACAAATGGATGAGGATAAGGTAATTGTAGTTCAAGAAACAGAATATACAGGTGCAGGAAAGCATCACATGGCACAGCTATCCTTTGCTAAGGAAAATGGAATTGATGTAAGATTTGGCAACCCAGAAGAAGAAAGGGCAGGGGTAAATATAATACTTCCAGAGCATCCTTCTTTAATTAGAGCAAGGGAAGTTGAGTTAGGTAAATTAAAGAAATCATATATTAAAAACTGCATTGAAAACTATAAGGCTGAAACAGTTGATATGACTGACGTTGAATTTTTAGCTGAGGATACAAAACAAGATAAACAAGAAGTTATAAACATCCTTACAGAACTTGGAGTAAAAATATTTGATTAGGAGGGTTATCATGGCTATTAAAAGAGCAGATGATTTTGAAATAAGAAGAGAGCATTTAAAAAATTTAACTGATGAAGAACTAGAAAAGAGATTTTGGCAACTTGCTGAAGAGATTGTAAAGCCAATGGTAGAATTAGCTTCAACTCATACATCACCAGCAGTAGAAAGATCAGTACTACTTAGAATGGGATTCTCAAGTATTGAGGCAAAAACAATAGTTGAAGGTGTTCAAAATCTTGGACTTTTAGGAAAAGGTGCAGGAAATGTTGTTTATAGACTAGCTAAGAAAAAGAATATGCCAATAAGAGAAGCAGGTTTATTATTAGTTGAAGGCAAAGCATGGGATGAAGTACCAGCATTATTCTAAGGAGGTAGAACTATGTTAGAAAAAAACGAAAAGCTAAATATAGAAGAGATATTAAATGATTTAGAAAACTATAGACCAAAGAGAAGAGGTTGGCATTGGAGAGAAGAACAAGGAAAGCAACAACATGGAGACTTTGAATATCATCAAGCTTCAAAGCCTCTAGAAAATAGCTGCCCACTACCAGCTGCAAAGAGCTTTGGATATATTGACCCACAACCAGATTGTGTAATTACAACTGAAATAGCTTCAGGTAGATTTGAAGATGATATTAGAAGAATGAGAATGGCTGCATGGCATGGAGCAGACCATATAATGGTTATAAGAACAGCAGGACAAAGCCATTACGATGGACTAATTGAAGGAACTCCAGAAGGAGTAGGTGGTGTTCCTATATCAAGAAAACAAGTAAGAGCAACTAGAAAGGCGCTTGATATTATTGAAGAAGAAGTGGGAAGACCAATTAATTTCCATTCATATGTATCAGGTGTTGCAGGTCCAGACATTGCAGTTATGTTCGCTGAAGAAGGGGTAAATGGAGCGCATCAAGACCCACAATATAATGTTTTATATAGAAATATAAACATGGTAAGATCATTTGTTGATGCTGCAGTTGCAAAGAGAATAATGGCATTTGCAGATATGGTTCAAATAGATGGTGCACATAATGCCAATGCAACAGCCATGAAGGGTTGGAAGGTAATGCCAGAACTTATGGTACAACATGCATTAAACTGTGCATATTCAAAAATGGTTGGAATGAAGCCACAAAATATTGCACTTTCTACTGTTCCACCAACTGCACCACCAGCACCATGTATGAGAATAGATTTACCTTATGCAGTTGCACTAAGACAATTATTTAAAGACTATAAGATGAGAGCTCAAATGAATACAAAATACATGGAAAGCTGTACAAGAGAAGCTACTGTAACACATGTATTAAACTTATTGATTTCAAGATTAACTAGAGCAGATATACAATCAACTATTACTCCAGATGAAGGACGTAACGTTCCATGGCATTACAACAATATTCATGCAATAAATACAGCTAAACAAGCACTTGTTGGAATGGATGGACTTTTAGAACTAGTTGAACTTAAAAAAGATGGATATCTTCCAGCTAAGGTTAGAGAACTAAAAGAAAGAGCAGTTCTATTTATGGAAGAAATACTTGAAGTAGGTGGATACTTTAAGGCTGTTGAAATGGGCTTCTTCGTTGATTCAGGTATGTACCCAGAAAGAAATGGTGATGGCATAGCAAGACAAATAAATGGAGGTATAGGTGTTGGAACAGTTGTAGAAAGAGACAAAGACTATATGGCACCTGTTTGTGAGCACTTTGGATATAACAACTTACCAGAAGGAATAGAAAAAGCTTGTGATTTAATAGATGGATGTACTTTCTGTAAGCCTGAAAAAATAGTATTTATTGATGAACTTGACGAAAACGACAATGTAAGCAGAAGACTTAAGGAAACAGAAAACCTAAGACATTCATCAGAAATTAAACCAGAAGTTGAATGGTGTGGAGATGGAATTGTATCAACAACTATATTCCTTCCAGTTGAAGAGAGAGTAGCAGAGTTTGCAGCTATGGAAATAGGTAAGAAGATGGGACTTGAAGATGTTGTTGTTATCCATAAACAAGTAATGCAACCTGCTGAAGGAACACTTGTTGAAATTAAGGGAAAAGTTCCATTTACAATAGATACATCAAAACTAGTAATTCCAAAAAAACCAGAAGTATTATCTGATGAAGAAATAAGAAAAGATATTGAAAGAAAACCTATGAAGGTTGTTGCAGCAACAGTTGGAGAAGACGAACATTCAGTAGGCTTAAGAGAAGTAATTGACATTAAGCATGGTGGAATAGAAAAGTATGGAATAGAATGCCTATATCTTGGAACATCATGCCCTGTTGAAAAATTGGTTGATGCTGCAATTGAATATAATGCTGATGCTATTCTTGCCAGCACAATAATAACTCATAATGATGTTCACATTAAGAACATGAAAAAACTACATGATTTATGTATAGAAAAGGGAGTTAGAGATAAATTGATGGTTTGTGCTGGTGGAACTCAAGTAACTGACGAAATAGCAAAATCAGCAGGAATGGATGCAGGATTTGGTAGAGGAACAAAGGGTAATGATGTTGCATCATTCTTAGTTAAGAGAAGAAGGGAAATGGAGAATTATGAAGGTTGATGTTTTAGTTGCTGAAATAGGCAGCACAACCACAGTTGTAAATGCTTTTAATTTAAAAGAAGCAAAGTTTTTAGGACAAGGACAAGGTCCAACAACTGTATTAGATGGTGATGTGACAATAGGATTAAATATGGCAATTGAGGAACTTAAAAAAAATTTAGGGGTTAACACTTTAGAATATGACGATTTTCTAGCCACAAGCAGTGCAGCAGGTGGTCTTAGAATGACAGTGCACGGCCTAGTTTTTGACATGACAGCAAGGGCAGCTAGAGAGGCTGCCCTTGGGGCTGGTGCAATAATTAAAATGGTAACGGCAGGCAAACTTAGACGTTCTGATTTAAATAAAATAAAAGAGATCAACCCAAACATTATTTTAGTTGCTGGTGGATTAGATTTTGGAGAAAGAGACACCGCTCTATATAATGCTGAAGAAATAGCAAAACTAAAATTGAATGTTCCTGTAATTTATGCAGGAAACATAGAAAACCATGAGGATGTAAAGCTCATATTTGAAGAATATGGTCAAAAATTATATATAGTTGATAACGTTTATCCAAGGGTTGACGAATTAAACGTAGAGCCTACAAGAAAGATTATTCAAGCGGCATTTGAAGAACATATTACAGGTGCGCCAGGCATGAAAAAGGTAAGACAGATGGTAAATGGACCTATAATTCCAACACCAGGGGCAGTAATGGAAAGCGCTATTTTATTAAGTAATGAGATAGGAGATTTGATGGTTATAGATGTTGGAGGGGCAACAACTGATGTGCACTCAGTAACAGAGGGAAGTGATGAGATTCAAAGAATAATGATTAGCCCAGAACCTGTAGGCAAAAGAACTGTTGAAGGCGACCTTGGAGTATATGTGAATTTGCCACATATTGTTGAAAGAATAGGTTTAGATAATGTAAAAAAAGTTTTTGATGATGCAGAAGAACTTATACAAAACAGAAAACCAATTCCACAAACAGCTAGAGAAATAGAGTTTGTAGAATATATGACTCAAGAAGCAGTTTTAACTGCAGTAAGACGTCATGCTGGGGCAATAAGATATTTATATGGTCCAACAGGTAAAAAGACAATTGCAGAAGGCAAGGATTTAACTAATGTTAAATGGATAGTTGGTACAGGAGGAGCATTAACAAGGCTACCTAATAGAATTGATATAATGAAAAAGATACCAAAGGATAATACAGGGGGAATGTTTTTATACCCTAAGGATGGAGGAGATGTATTGGTGGATAATTTTTATATAATGGCTTCATTAGGTGTTTTATCAAAGAAATATCCTGAAGCAGCACTAAGCATATTAAAGCAAAGTTTAGGGATTTAGGAGTGGTTATATGTACCCACAAATAGTAGTTAACTTAGAGAAGTATAGACACAACATAAAATATCTTGTAGAAAAATGTGCTACTTTCAATATAAAAAATTGGATAGTAACTAAAAGCTTCTGTGCCCATCCTGAAATAGTCAATGGAATAGTAGATTGTGGTATTGATGCAGTTGCAGATTCAAGAATACAGAATTTAAAAAAGATGAGAGATTTAAATATTAAAAAAATACTTTTAAGAGTTCCAATGATAGATGAAGTTGAAGATGTTGTTGAATATGCAGATTACAGCTTAAACTCCGAGATTGAAACAATAAAAAAATTAGGTAAATATGCAGTAGAAAAAGGTATAAATCATAAAATAATAATTATGGTTGATATGGGGGATTTAAGGGAAGGAGTTTGGCCTGATAATGTTGATGAGTTTATACAAGAAGTATTAAAAATAGATGGAATTGAAATTAAAGGATTTGGAACTAATTTAACATGTTATGGTGGAGTTATACCAGATGAAAATAACCTAGGTAGATTAGCAGAAATTTCTATGGATATGGCTAAAAAATTTTCATTAGATATTGAATACATTTCTGGTGGTAACTCAAGTAGCTACTATTTAGTTGAAAATAATAGAATTCCAAAAGAAATTAATAATTTAAGACTAGGTGAAATAGCACTACTAGGAAGAGAAACGGCATTTGGTAATAGAGTTGAAGGGTTATACGATGATGTATTTGTTTTAAAAGCTCAGATTGTAGAATTGAAAAATAAACCCTCTGTTCCAATAGGTACTATTGGAATGGATGCGTTTGGTAATAAGCCACATTATGAAGATAGAGGAATAATAAAAAGAGCAATAGTAGCAATAGGAAGACAGGATATAAACCCAGATGGACTATTTCCACTAGATAGTGATATTGACATACTAGGTGCAAGTTCTGACCATACAATTTTAGATGTAACAAGGAGTAAGATGGATTATAAGGTTGGAGATATAATTGAGTTTAAAGTTGATTATGGTAGTTTATTAAAGGCTATGACATCAGAATATGTTGAAAAGAGGGTTATTTAGAAATTTATAAAGGCTTATGCAAAATAATATTCATATATTTAAGTGCCATGAACTTTTTAAGAAGTATTCTTAAGTTAGTCCATGGCATTTATTTTTTTATGTATAGAATTTAATTAAATTTGAATACATAAATATAGGTATATAAATATTTAGGAATATAATTATTTATTAAATTAAATATATATTGCTAATCAATTAAACAATTAATATATTTGATTGTATTAATAATATTATAGGGATTGGAGGGGATTTATTTGACTATAAAAAAAATATATCTTGAACTAACTAATAGATGTAATTTAAATTGCAAAATTTGTTATAGGCAAAGTTGGGATGAATTACCGATGGATATGGATGAAAAATATATTAATAAAATAAACAATGAAATTAAAAAGCTAGGTTTAACAGAAGTGGTACTTGGTGGCATAGGAGAACCAACATTTTCGAAATCTATTAAGACAGCAATTAATTTATTTTCAAACTATAACCTAACTTTAACTACAAATGGAGTTTCTATGGATAGAGAATTAAAGGAGCTAATAGCAAGACATGTAAATATATTAGTAGTTTCAATAGATGGCTTAAATGAAACTTATGAAAATATTCGAGGATATGATTTAGATAAAATAATTGAAAATATAAGTGAAATTATGAAATATAAAAAACAATATAACAATAACTTGTTTTTATTTGTTGAATTTGTGGCATCTAAACAAAATATTGATCAAATTTATGGTGTAATAGATTTATCTAGTAAATTGGGAGCAAATAAAGTTATAATTTCAAACATAATACCTCAAACTGAAAATTATAAAACATCAATTTTATATGATAATCAAAATGAAAAAGAAATGAAGGAGTTATTTAATAAACTTAGAATTTATTCATTTAGGAAAGGAATTGATTTGCTATTGCCAAATTATAAAATAGTAACTGAAAGGTATTGCCCATTTATAGAGAGCAATTCAATTGTTGTTGGTGTAGATGGGAATGTATATCCTTGTTATAGATTTTCTCATAACATTAATGAATATATTTTTGGTAGACATAAAAAAATCTATAAATATTCATTTGGAAGTTTAGATAATTATAGTTTAGAGGAAATATACAATAGTGAAGAATATAGTAAGTTTAGAAATGTAGTTTACACAAATAGATACCCATCATGCTTTGACTGTAGTTATGAAGAAGGATGTGATATTGCATTAACTAATGAGTTCGATTGTTATACATTATCACCTTCATGTTCTGATTGTCTCTGGAGTAGAAATATATCTTTGTGTCCATAAAACTACAATTTTAAAAAATGAAAGAACCTAATTTAAAAGTAAAAAAATTATTAAATATGAAAGTATATACATGGTAAAATTTAAATTTAATGATATAATGTAAGGGTGGACAAAATAAAATATAGTAATAGATAAAAAGATTTGGGGTGTTAGCTAGAATGAGTAAAAAACAAATATCACTAAAAAAAGCTATAGCAATAATTTTAATCACAAACCTAATAACATTTTCAGCTTTGGTTTTTGCACCAATACCCTTCATTGGTGGTAAAAAACTTGTAAGCAAAGATGAATATCAATTTATTAAGCAGTTTGAGAAAATGCTTCCTGTAAAGACAATACTTGAGAAAAAGTATGTTGATAAGATTGATGAAAGTAAATTAGTAGATGGAGCACTTAAGGGAATGGTAGATGGAATTGGTGATCCATATACTGTTTATTTAGATAAAAAGGATTATGAGGATTTAATGACACATACTCAAGGCTCATATGCAGGAGTTGGTATATATGTTGGTGACAAAGATGGCAAAATAGTTGTTGTTGCACCAATTGAAGATACACCTGCAGATAGGGCTGGCATAAAGTCAGGGGACATAATAGTAAAAGTAAATGGTCAAGATGTATCATCAAAGGAAATGGACAAAGCTGTTTCAATGATGAAGGGCAAAGAGGGGACAATGGTAAAACTAACAGTATATAGAGAAGGAAAGGGAACAATAGATTTTGAACTTACTCGTGCACGAATAGTTATAAAAACAGTTAAAAGTGATGTTATTGAAAACAACATTGGATATATAAGAATATCTACTTTTGATGAAAATACTTCAGAGGCATTCAAAAAAGCACTAGATGATTTACTTGCAAAGGGAATAAAAGGATTAGTAATAGACCTTAGAGATAATCCAGGTGGATTACTTGATCAATGTGCAGAAATAGCTGATAGAATACTTGGAGAAGGTACAATAGTTTACACAATAGACAACAATGGCAAAAAAGAGGAATGGAAATCAGATTCTAATAAACTAAATGTTCCACTTGTTTTACTTGTAAATGGTGGTTCAGCAAGTGCATCCGAAATATTATCAGGTGCTGTTAGAGATTTTAAAGCAGGTACTTTAATTGGAACAAAAACATTTGGTAAAGGTTTAGTACAAGAAATAATACCATTCCCAGATAAGACTGGAGTTAAGGTAACAATAGCTAGATACTATACTCCATCAGGAGAATGTATTCAAGGAAAAGGTATAAATCCTGATATTACTGTTAATTTACCAGAAAAAGATAAAACAAGACAATTAAAATATAGTGAAGATATTCAAATACAGAAGGCACTTGAAGTTTTAAAAGAAAAAATTAAGTAATAAATTACCCCCATATGAAGTAAATCTTTATATGGGGGTAAAAAGTAAGTTTGGAGGTTTTATATGATATTAAGACTTATATGGGAATCTTTAAGACAGTATGCAGCAGTTGTTTTATCATATATTTTTGAACCAATATTTTGGATAATGCTAATTGTTTTATTTATGCAATATAAAAAGCTTGAAGAAGTACAAAAGGATGTATATGGGGTTGTTAAATATAGAAAACGAGATATGCTTGCTTCATCTATTCTTGCAGGTATTTTAGGTGGTATGTTTACTAGCATAATAATAGCAACCTTTGGGATTACATTTAATAAGCTAGAAGGTGTAATATTTTTATTGTTTTTATCAATATTATTAATGGTTATTTTAGACCCACATTTTATATGCTTATCCTACTCAGGTGGAATTGTAAGTTTAATAAGTTTAGTATTAACATATTTAAATACAAGGGGAACAATAAATATAAAGGATATACCAATAGTAAGTTCATTATTAAATTTTGATGTTTCAGCAATATTAATATTGGTTGCTCTCTTGCATTTAGTAGAAGCAACTTTAATGTATTTTGATGGTGCTAGATATCCAATTCCTATGTTTTTTAAGAGAAATGGAAGGATAATAGGTGGTTTTTTAATGACAAGATTTTGGACAATACCACTTATGATTTTATTATTAATATCTCTAACTCCAACAGGAGGAGATTATATACCAACACCTGATTGGTGGCCACTTATAAGACCAGCAGGACTTCCAAGTGATTTAAGGGATGCAGTATTTTCCTTAACACCACTTTTAGCTATACTAGGATATGGGGATTTTACCGTAAGTCAAATGCCAAAGCAAAAGGTTAAAAAGTCTTCACTATATTTATTTATGTTCAGTGTAATTTTATTTGCATTAAGTGTTATATCAATAAAGATATATGTTTTTAAATATATAGCAGCAATATTCTCACCTGTTGCTCATGAGCTGACAATAGTTTTAAATAGAAGAAAGGAATTGAATTCAAAATATATTTGGGACTACTCATATGACGGTGTTAAAGTTTTAGATGTTGTTCCAAATTCACCAGCAGAAAAAATGGGGCTAAAATCAGGGGATAAAATAATAGCAATTAACAATAGAACAGTTAATAGCCTTTATGATGCACAGGTTATATTAAATGAATCAGATAGATACCTGTGGATTGATGCAATTGATTTAAAAGGAAAAATTAAAAAACTAGAGTTTTATAATTATAAAGATGATTTAGATTCAATTGGTATAATCTCTATTCCACAAGCTGAGGGAGAAATACCTATAATGGATATGGAAAATTCAAATATATTTAAAAGAAAGAGGCGCTAATGTGCCTCTTTAGTATTTTTGTTACTTTGTTTAATTAAAAAATATTTTACTTTTATGGTTATATTGTAAAAATAATGTTACAATATTATTACAAACAATGATAATTAACAAGGGGATGAAGGGATTGAACAATATTATAACTGAATATTTTCCAGCTTTAACACATCGCAATTATAAATTATTTTGGACGGGGCAATGTATATCACTTATCGGAACTTGGATGCAAAATGCAGCATTAAATTGGATAGTATATTCTATTACAAGAGATGGATTTTTAGCAGGACTCATGACGGCAGTTCAGTTTACTCCTTTATTTGCTTTTTCTTTATTTGCAGGTCTAATAATTGAAAGGTATCCAAAAAGAAAAATATTGATATTTACTCAAAGTGCTTTACTAATAATAGCTATTATATTTTATATACTTTTGTATTTTAATATTTTAAGTTACCCAATAATTTTAGTATTATTGTTTTTGGTTGGTACAATTCAAGCCTTAGATAATCCAACAAGACAATCCTTTGTTGTAGAGTTAGTAGAAGGAAAAAAGCATTTACTTAATGCAATTGCACTAAATTCGGCGGCATTTAACTCAGCAAGGCTTATAGGCCCTGCAGTAGCTGGAAAGGTTATGGCTGACCTAGGAGCAAGATGGTGCTTTTTCTTAAATGCAATAAGCTTTTTAGCAGTGCTATTAGGATTATTAATGATGAAAATGAATGATATTCCATCAAGAAAGGAATTTAAAGATCCAAAGAAAGAAATAAAAGAGGGTTTAAGATATATAAAGACAAATCCAAAACTATTTTATACGATTATTTCATTAGTAATTATTCCAACTTTTTGTATGAATTTTAATGTTCTTATACCTATTTATACACAGGACTATTTAAACATGAAGGAAAAGGCCTATGGATTATTATTATCCTCAATTGGTTTTGGTGCTTTAATTGGAGCAATTACAGTTGCGATAAAGGGAAGTAAGCAAAAGGCACTTCAATTTCAGCTAGTAGGTTCGTTAGGACTTTCTATATTTTTAGTAATTATAGGGTTAACGAAAAGTTACTATACTTCTATATTGATTTTAATGTTACTTGGTCTTTTTATGATTTTATTTAACACAACATCAAATAGTATACTTCAATATAATTCTCCAGATGATATGAGGGGAAGAATCATGAGTGTATATTCTTTAGTATTTGGTGGGTTAACACCAATAGGAAGTTTATACGCAGGAACTTTAGCAAAATATTTTGGAGCAAATAATGTTTTTATAATTAGTGGTGTAATTGGCTTTTTAGGATTTTTAATTTTGTTTAGCAGAAGAAAAGAATTATAAATGAAATGTGGTCTGGTATTTGGTGAGCTTTAACAAAATCAATAATTACGGTTAATAAAGAACGCAATAATAAAATATTTTTAAGTTTATGTAAAAGGAGGTACTTATTTGTATCTCCTTTCATATTATAGTTTATGTAAGAATATATATGGAGGTTTTTATGGGTAAAAAATACTTTGCCTCTGCAAATACATCAGCTGGATTTGTTTCTTATTTTGATTATGTACTTAAGGGAAGGGATAAAATATACATCATTAAAGGTGGACCAGGGTGTGGAAAATCAAGCTTTATGTATAGAATAGGATTTGAGCTTGAGTCAAAGGGATTTGATATTGATTATGTATATTGTTCAGCAGATATGGATTCTTTAGATGGAGTAGTTATAAATGACTTAAACATTGCTATTGTTGATGGAACAGCACCT
>JAOAFH010000049.1 GCA_026416355.1 Clostridiales bacterium
CCAAGGTGTTCCCCCTTTAAAAGCTTTGGAAGATACTTTGCTTTTTGTTCTTCGGTTCCATATGCATAGATTGGCCAGCAGCAAAGTGAAGTATGTGCAGATAAAACAACTGAAGTTGTTGCACAAGCCTTAGCAAGCTCCTCAACTGCCATAATGTAAGTTATGAAGTCTCCACCTGCACCTCCAATTTCCCTCTCAAATGGTATACCCATCATACCTAGTTTTGCCATCTTCTTTACTGTTTCAATTGGAAACTCCTCGGTTTCATCAATTTCAGCTGCAATTGGTCTAACTTCGTTTTCCACAAACTTTTCAAGCATTTCCTTTGCTAGTTGTTGTTCCCTTGTTAGTGAGAAATCCATAGTATTACCCCCTATCTGTTTTTAAATTTATCTATCTTCCTCTTTTCCAAAAATGCTGCCATAGCATCCTTTTGGTCCTCAGTTGAAAAACAATGTGAAAATATTTCAGCTTCATATGAAAGACCTGTATTTATATCAACATCTATTCCTTTATTTATAGCAACTTTACACATCTTAACTGCAAGTGGTGCATTTTTAGCTATTTGACTAGCCAATAATAATGCTTCATCTAATATATTTTCAGTTGGCACAACTTTGTTAACTAGTCCTATATTTAATGCCTCATTAGCATCTATCATTTTACCTGTAAAAATTAGCTCCTTTGCCTTTGAAAGACCAACTACCCTTGCAAGTCTTTGTGTTCCTCCAAATCCAGGTGTTATCCCAAGTGTTACTTCAGGTTGTCCAAATTTCGCATTTTCAGATGCAATTCTAATATCACAGCAAAGACTTAGCTCACAACCACCACCTAATGCAAAGCCATTTATTGCTGCAATGGTTGGTATTTCAAGTTCTTCTATTTTTCTAAAAACACTATTACCTAAAATAGAGAATTCCCTTGATTCAAATACAGACATGTTTGACATTTCTTTGATATCAGCACCTGCCACAAATGCTTTGCTGCCTTCCCCTGTTATGACAAGTACATAAACATCCTTATCATTTTTAACATCTTCAATTGCTTGATTTAATTCCAAAAGTGTTTGGGTATTTAATGCATTGAGAAATTTTGGACGTGAAATTTTGAGAATGGCCACATTCTCTCGTTTTTCATAAGAAATGTTTTCCATATTATCCCCCCAATTGTCAAATTTATAACTTTGTCTCCCCAAGATAATTATAATATTTTCTGAATTTTGTTACAACTACAAAACTAACAAAAAAATGAAATGGCACTTAATTATTTATGTTTAAAGCCATGTTGCTTAGTTTTACACAAATAATTAAGTGCCTATAATTTTTTATTCATCTATTTCAGAAAGTAAGCTTTCCCAATGTTCATAAATCTTATCTAACTCTTCCTTTAACTCTTTAATCTCAAGATTAATATCCCTTACCATATCTGGATTTGTATAAACTTCTTCTTTGCAGAGCTCCTCTTCTAACTCGGCTATTCTTCCCTCTTTGGTTTCAATATCATTCTCAATTTTCTTTATCTCATTTTTTATATTTTTTATCCTATCTCTTTCTTCCTTTAGTTTTTTTCTTTCTTTTATTACTTGTGTTTTAGTTTTTCCCTCTTCATTTACAACTATATCATCCTCTGATGCATTCTTTTTAGTTATATAGTAGTCGTAGTTTCCTAAATACTCAACAATTGAATTTTCCTCAAGCTCACATATTTTTGTTACTACTTTGTTTAAAAAATATCTGTCGTGGGAAATCACAAATATAGTTCCATCAAAATCAAGCAGAGCATCCTCAAGCTCTTCTCTAGTTAGTATATCTAGGTGGTTAGTTGGCTCATCTAATAATAAAAAGTTGGTCTTTTTAAGCATTAGTTTTAAAAGATTTAATCTACACTTTTCTCCACCTGATAAATCCTTTATTTGCTTAAACACATCATCACCTTTAAATAAAAATGCTGCTAGTGCATTTCTTAGCTCCTTTACAGTCTTATTTGGAAACTCGTCCCAAACCTCATCGAGAACCGTTTTATCTAGTGATAAGTCCTTTTGTTCTTGGTCATAGTAGCCTATTTCTACATTTCTACCAAGTTTAATATATCCTGAATCTGCTTCTATTTCGCCCTTTATTATTTTTAAAAGAGTACTTTTTCCACGTCCATTTTCTCCAATTAAAGCTACACGTTCTCCTCTTTTTATCATCATGTTTATATTGTTAAAAAGAGTTTTTTCTCCATATGCCTTAGATAGTTCTTCAATAAATAAAACATCATTTCCACTTTTTATTTTGCTATCAAAGGATATTCTCGCTGTTTCATCATAGGTTATTGGCTTATCCCCTAGGTTTTCCTCAAGCCTTTGAAGCATCTTCTCTTTGCTCTCTGCCTGCTTTATACTTTTTTCACGATTGAAGGACCTAAATCTTTCAATCATCTCCTCAAGCCTTTTTATTTCCTTTTGCTTTAGTTCATATTCCTTTACTCTTTGTTCAAGTCTAGTTTTTCTCTCTTTAATAAAGTATGAATAATTTCCACCATATTCTTCTACTCTTCCATCTATAACTTCAACTGTTTTATTTGTAATTACATCTAGGAAGTATCTATCGTGGGATATAATTAAAACAGTTCCCTTGTATTCCTTTAAAAAGTTCTCTAAAAAGGCTATGCCTGATAAGTCTAGATGGTTTGTAGGCTCGTCTAATAAAAGTACATCAGGGTTTTTAAGAAGAAGTTTAGCAAGGGCAACTCTAGTCTTTTGACCACCTGATAAGAAGCATAGCTTTTTATTTACCTCCTCCTCTAAAAGACCTAGACCAATCAAAACACCCTTGGCATAGCTTTCACAACTATAACCATTTTTATGTTCAAACTCTATTTGAAGCTTGCCATACTCATCTAACAACTTTTCATGGTTGGTATCAGGATTTGATAGCTCCTTTTCTATTTGTCTCATTCTATCTTCTATCTCTTTTATATCCTTATATACCTTCATAACCTCTTCAAAAGCTGTTAAATCTTCTTCTATATCTAGGTTTTGAGAAAGGTATCCTATTGTTTTTCCTCTTTGGAGAACTATTTCTCCCTCATCCTGTTTTAATGAACCAGTAATAATTTTAAAAAGAGATGTTTTTCCAGCCCCGTTTCTTCCTACAAAACCTATTTTGTCTCCTTCGTTTATAACAAGATTTACACCATCTAATATTGTTTCAACTCCATAGGATTTTTTTATATTATTTATATATAAAATAGCCACCTTATTCACCTCTACCTTATAAATTAACCAAACTAATTTTAACACAATTACACTAAGTATGCCACCAATGAGTTATTAACTTTTGTATAAGTCTTAATACAATGGGTAATTGACATATTTTTGTGCATATTATAACATATTTATTAGGGGAAAAATACATAGGATGGGAAGTGAGCTTTATGGCTAAGGAGACAAAAATTTCAATGGCAGTTATCAGAAGATTGCCAAAATACCACAGATATCTAGCTGAACTACTAACAAACGATATAGATAGAATATCTTCAAAGGAACTATCAGAGAGAATTGGTTTTACAGCATCACAAATAAGACAGGACTTAAACTGTTTTGGCGATTTTGGTCAACAAGGGTATGGCTATAATGTTAGAGACCTATATAACGAAATAGGTAAAATATTAGGCTTAGATAAGAACTACAAAACAATAATAGTTGGTGCAGGTAACATTGGTCAGGCTGTTGCCAACTATAGCAAGTTTGAAAAGCTAGGTTTTCATCTACAAGCAATATTTGATAAAAATCCAAAGCTTGTTGGAATTAGAATTAGGGATATTGAAGTTAAGGATGTTGATTGCCTAAACTCATATCTTGCACAAAATCCAACTGATATTGGTATAATTTGTGTTCCAAAGGAACATGCACAAATGGTGGCAGATATTATGGTTAAACATGGTATTAAAGGTATTTGGAACTTTGCACCAACAGATATTAAAGTTCCAGATGATGTTATTGTAGAAAATGTTCACTTAAGTGAAAGCTTAATGACTCTAAGCTATAGACTAAATGAATCAAATCTATTTAATGAATAAAGGGGCAAATTTTGCCCCTTTAATTTATACAAACTTTATTTATAATTTCTCTTAGTTCTTCAACAGCAAATGGCTTTTGTATAATCTCATCAATAAATTCTCTATCTGATTCATTAAGATTTCCAAGCCATCCTGTCATTAAAATTATAGGTATACTTTTTAGTGATTTTATTCTTCCTGCAAGCTCTGCTCCTGTGCAATTTGGCATTGCAAGGTCACACATTACTGCATGATATTCTTTATTTAAAATACAGTCTAATGCCTTTTTATCATCAACAACAAATTCTGCATTGTGCCCAAGCGCCTTTAACATTTCAGCAACAGCCTCAGCAACTGGCTTTTGGTCATCAATTACAAGGATGTCGTATGATACCTTATTTTCTGTCATATGAGATATGTTTTCTAAATCAAATCCACATCCCTTTTGAGGAAGTTTTATTTCAAACTCAGTTCCTATATTAGGTTGGCTGGTAACATCTATATATCCATCTATGTCCTTTATTATTGAATATACAATTGATAGCCCTAGACCATTACCACGCTCATTTTTTGTTGTGAAAAATGGCTCGAATATCTTTTCTCTAACATCATCAGTCATTCCTATACCTGTATCTCTAATCTTAATTACTATCTTACCATTTTTGTTGTAAGACACTATTTTTAATATACCACCATTGGGCATAGCATCTATTGCATTTGAAATTAAATTTACAAATACCTCTCTCAGCTCTGTAGCTGTTCCTTCTACATAGCCTTTTGCTTTTAAATCTAGTTTTACATCTATATTTTTTTTACTTATTTGTGATTCGTATGTCCACTTTGGTTTTGTAATCTCAACAGATTGAATTATAATTCTATTTATATCACAAAGTTCCTTTTCCTTACGCTTTGGTTTAGAAAATTCCTGAATTCTTTTTACTATCTTTGAGCCATCCTTTGCACTTTCCTCTATTAGTTCAATATATCTATTTAATATAGGATTATCTATATTATTTTTTAATATCTGAATATACCCTATAATTGGAGTTAGTATGTTGTTAAATTCATGGGCAATTCCACCTGTAAGCTCTCCAAGTGCCTGCATTTTTCTAGCTTGCAGCAGACTATCTTGAATTTTTTTATATCTTCTAAATTCAACAATCATCTTTCCTATTGTTTGACAAACCATATATAAGAAATCTGCACTATCTTCAAATGAAAAGTATTTGTCTTGAGTAGAAAGCCACATGCACCCTAAAACTTCATCATTAAATTTAATTGGGATTGTGATGCAAGATAGTATGTTATTTTTCTCCATTATCTCCCTTAATTCACCTTGTGAATCGTTTGCTCTATATACAAAGGAATTTAATTTTGAAAAAGTAATTTTAGGATTAACTCTATCACTATCAAAGTGTTCTTTATATACCTTTACAATATCTTCATTTATATTATATGAAATTATGGAGTTTGAATTTATATCATACGGGACTTCGTTGTTGTTAAATAATACAACAAAGCCTCTATTGGCAGATATCGAATTACATATAATATCGATTGCTGTCTCTAAAATTTCACCTTCATCCTTTTTATATGAAAGCTCACCTGATAGTTTGCTTATAAATTTATATACTTTATTTTCTCTGATTATCTTTTCTCTTTTCTTTAAAAACTCTTGAATTATCCCTAAAGTCTCTTTTTTTGTAAATAGGTTGTCCCCTTCTAAATGAACATAAACTTCATCATTATTTTTATATATAAAGTTTGGATTTAAATGTGTAATTGCAAACAAAGCATCAACGCCAAATTTATCTATGTTATAGCAGCTTATTGCTGAAACTGGATATTTCTCAAAAATACAACTTAACTGTTTTTCATAATTATATAGTATTTGCTCATCATAATCACTGTGGCAATATGCCTCTCTATCTGAAATAATTGCTATACCATCATAGCCATCTTCTATTGCAATTTTTGTAAAGTGTGCGATTGTGTCATAAGTGCAGTCTATGTTTTCGTGTATATAAAAATCCTTTGATGACAATATTACAAGATCATTTTGAGCAATTAAATTAAGCAAATCTATATTTAGCTGTCTTAAATAAAAATCTAAGCTATTGGCAACATCCCTATCTACAACATAAAAACACTTTTTATTATTTTCTATCCCCCAAGAAATAAAAGATGCAATAATATCATAGGCATAGTCGTCATCTGTATTTATAAGATTATATCTGACACCGTTTTTAAAATATTTTTTATAATCCATGAGACTGCCCCCTAATTCGACATAAATAAATAAGAATAAACACTTTTTTAGCTTAACAGCTTATTTATATAATAAAATATTTTTTAACAATTGAAAAGCCCTTTATTATTAAATATCATAATTTTCTCAATAAAAGCTTTAATTATCTTTGTTTTTCGCATATATGCTATTTTTTGTAATCTTTAATTTTGCGTAGTTAAAAATAAAGATATCTAAAATTAAGATATCTTTATTTTTTCTAAAAATTATGTTAATATCCACATTGTCCACATAGTTATCCACATATTTTGTGTATTATTTTACTTGTATTCTAGATATTTTTCCACTTTATCCACAGGACAAGCTGTTAACATATCCAAAATATCCACAATTTCTACAATCTTTGTCCTATTTTTAAAGAAGGATAGGCATTTAAGTCTAAATTCGACATAATTCCATTTTTATAATTATAATATCCTGCAGATGCAATCATAGCTGCATTGTCTGTACAAAGATTTAATGGTGGAAAATAGAACTTAATTTTGTTTTTTACACATTCCTTCTCCATCATTTCTCTTAGTTTTGAATTAGCAGCAACACCACCTGCTAGACATATTGTATTCATATTATATCTTTTTGCAGCGTCAATAGCCTTTTCAACAAGAATTTCAACCACTGCCCTTTGAAAACTTGCTGCTACATCTTCCTTTACTATTTCTGTACCTGTCATATTCATTTTATTTAGATAGTTTAAGACAGCTGATTTTAATCCACTAAATGAAAAGTCAAAGCTATCATCCTCTAAATATGCCTTTGGGAAATCAACTGCATGGTCATTTCCTTGTTTCGCAAGTGCATCAATTAATGGTCCACCAGGATATCCAAGTCCAAGTGCCCTTGCAACCTTATCATATGCTTCACCTGCCGCATCGTCCCTTGTTCTTCCTATTATCTCAAAGCTAGTATAGTCTTTAACTAAAACTAGGTGAGTATGTCCTCCTGATACAATTAGACAAAGATATGGTGGTTCTAATTCCTTATGAGCTATGTAATTTGCTGCAATATGGCCTTCTATATGATTTACGCCAACAAATGGTTTATTTATCGATAGAGCAAGTCCTTTTGCATATGACAAACCAACCAAAAGTGCTCCAACTAGTCCTGGGCCATATGTTGCAGCAACTAGATCTATATCTTTAAAATTTATATTCGAAACCTCCATAGCCTCTTTCACCACATTACTTATAACTTCTACATGCTTTCTTGAGGCAACTTCTGGTACAACTCCTCCAAATTTTTTGTGGATATCTATTTGAGATGAAACTATATTTGCTAAAATCTCACGTCCATTTTTTATTATTGCACAAGATGTTTCATCACAGCTTGATTCTATTCCGATGACAATTGTATCCTTCATTTGTATCTCTCCTTAACTATTTTCAATTTAATTATACCCCAAAAACGTTATTATACAACCTTAATTTTGTGTGGAACATAAAATACATCTACCCACAACCTAATCATTAAATTTAATAAGAGATGTTTTATTTTATTATTTGTTATTACATTTACTTCTTCAAGTATTTCCCCTTCGGTTTTATCACCCATATCGCAGGTTATCAAAAGAGGTGTATCAATTATTTCTGCTGCCACCTCATTTAATTGAAGTGGATCAAATAAGTTTACACACAATCCATCGGTTTCTGCATAAAACATAGAATCTTGATTCATGGTCAATATACCGTTTACCCTTTGAAAACTTAGCCATGTATCATGTGCCCATTTTAGTTTTAATACAACCTTATCCTTTCCAATTATCTTTTTAATTATATTTAAAATATATTTGCTCTTGCTTTTTATTGAAATAGTTAACATAACCTTTTGCAATATATTTTGGTCTCTATAAAATATAGTCATATTTTCTCCTGTTTTAATATTTTTTAATGATACAAAGATGTTTATATATCTTCGCAACAATATATAAATAACCTGATCAAATATAAAAGATAATAATGCTATATCAATAGCCATTTTCGCCTGTGATGGAAAATCTTTTGTGAATGTAAAAATATTTAGAACACTAAAGCCTAATACATATACTAAATATACTACAATAATTTTTGTTAATAGCGATTGAAAGGACATGTTCCTAAGAAGTTTAAATATCATTTTAATCATCTCCTAATAAAATAGGAATGCATGCTTCTATTATGCTCTTATCAACTTTGTCCATTAAAAATACACCACAATATAGTATTTCAAAATATCTGTTGTTTCCTGATACCTTTATCTTAATTATATCTCCATCATCATTTGTTACCTTTTGCACATCATACCCATAATCTTTAAATAAATCATAGAACCTATTAAAAAGATAATTTCCAATTGACAAACTTCTAATTTTCATTTTTTTTAATACATTGGATATAGAACATGTCCCACATGACTCCATGGCTATTGCTAAAATACTATTGTTGTTTGTAACTATATTATCTATTGAATTAATATCAAATAAATTATTGTCTGGTTTTTGAAAAATTTTTACACAAACCATATTATCCCCCCTAAATCATTATATGTGAAAAATAAAAAAGTGTTCATTCGACAATTTTCTCGTATTTTTTACAAAAAATTAATACACAAACTTTAAAAAATATGTTATTATAATCATGCGGCAACAAACAAACCCCAACCCATTTACCCATTTCCCGGGATCCCCCCCGGGCTTTTTTTTACCCAAAAATAAAAAGGGCTTTCGCCCTTTTTCGACATTTATTCTAACCATAATTTCTTTGATGATGTTGAAATTCCAACTGCACCACAGGATAGTGCATTTATAATATCACATTTATCAATCATGAGCCCACCTGCAATTATAGGTATATTTACATAGTTGTGTATTCTCTCAATTACCTTAAATGCAAGCCCTGGCATTATCTCAACTGCATGTGGTTTATCCTCTAGTATACTCTTTATTCCTGTTTCAAGTGAACGTGAATCTAACATAAAAAGTCTTTGAATAGCAATTAAGCCTTCATTTTTTATTACTTTAATAAGAGATGGTTTTGTTGTAATAACCCCATCAACTCCTGCCATCTTTAAAAACTTTATAGCATCATCATCACGTCCTAAGCCATTTATTAAGTCAATATGTACAAATATTTTTTTATTTTTTTCTTTAACCCTGTCTGATATCTCTTTAATATCAAGGATGCTCCCACATAACATGAAAATAACTCCTACATCAGTTAATAGTGCCATATCAACATCATTAACATCCTTAATTGCTGCAATAATTGGATTGTCCTCTAAAATATCAACTATCCCCCTCATATAACTTCCCCCTATATTTTTATTTATAATATTCATCAATTAACTCTTGAATTTTAGGTGTACATCTTTTTCCTCCACACCCACCTGTTGTTGCACCTGTTACTTTTCTTACATCTTCAACAGTTTTAGCTCCATTTTCAATAGCTTTTTTTATTGTTGCTCTTGAAATTCCTTTACACAGGCATACTTTTGTTAATTTATCCATAATTTCTGCGTTTATTTCTCCATTCATTACAATTCATCTCCTATTTGTTATTTTTATCCACAAATTATCAACATTCTGTGGATAATATTAGTGTAACATATTTCAGACATTTTAGGGACTGAAAATACCTCAGTCCCTAAAATAAAAAGCCTATTTTTTCTTCTAGCTCTTTAAACATGTCATAGCCTTTTAAATCGTCTAATGCTTTTAATACCTCTGTATAGTACCACTTTTGTTCATCATACCCAGCATTAAACATAAACCAAAGTTTATCGTTTAGTGTTTTATAATCCTCCACCATGCTTCTTATATTGCTTAGCTTATCAGCACATGATACCATTTTTACATCTAGTGATGCACTTTTTAGCTTATTTATTGCTTCTATTTTTCTGCTTCTCCATGTACTCATTTTTTCACTTCTAGTTAATGCTCTATTAATTGATATCTTCTCATGTTCCGATACAGCTATTATTATATTTAAAACTCTATCTGAAAAATTCGATTTTATCAATTTAAAAAGCTCTTGCCTTCCTGTAACTATATCCTCTAAAGTATCATGCAAAAGTCCTGCTGTAACTAAATCATCATCTGCCCCATTTTCAGTTAATATCACAGCAACCTCAATAGGATGAATTATATATGGTGCATTAGAACCCTTTCTTCTTTGGTCTTTATGAACATCCCATGCAATTTTTAAAGCTAAACTATTCATGTGCCCACCACCTAGTGCTTTTATACTATTATATACCATTTTTTAGAAAAATAAAACTTGTATTTATGGTTTTAATAGTACAATAATCACTAGCATTACTTAATGAAATAGTCTAGTAAAGCTGTGCTTTGCAGCTTTACTAGACTATTTTTTAAATACCCAATATCTATAGCCTAAAAAATTTATTAATTGAGTAATGACTATAACAAATACTTTAGAAATATATATATCAACTTGTAACACTGAATAAAAAAGGTTTATAAAGTATAACGATGCTAATAACGAAACTGCATTAATAACAATAAATTTTATTGCCTGATACAATGTTTTATTATTTATACTTTTATCTTCAAATGTCCATGTCTTATTCATAATAAAACTATTTAAAGTACCACAGCTATATCCAATAAATTGACATAATACTTTGTTTGATAACATTTGACTAGCAAACATAAAAGTTATAAAATCAACTGATGTATTTATTATCCCAACAATGCCAAATCTAAATAAGCTTTTATATTTATCAAAACAAATCAATTTATCCTTTATTTGAATCATTAAAATCCATCCTTTTCAGAAATTACATATAATGGCCTTTCTTTAACTTCATCGTAAATTCTACCTATATACTCACCAACTATACCTATTGTAATTAAAGTAACTCCTTGGAGTAAAAACATTAATGCTAGTATCGCTCCTCCAATTAAAACTTCATAGATTGAATAAATTAAATAACACATACTTAACAATGTAAATATACTACCTATACATGTAGCTATTTTAAGTGGTTTATAAGAAAAGGATGTAATTGCATCACTAGCTAATTTAAACATTTTTTTAAGTGGGTATTTTGTTTCACCTGCAAATCTTTCTTGCCTTACAAATTCAACTGCTGTTTGTTTAAATCCTAGCCAACTTACAAGTCCTCTAACATATCTATTATGCTCAGGCATTGATTTTAAAGCATCACAAACCTTCCTATCAATCAATCTAAAATCTCCTGTATCCACTGGCATATTAACATCTGTCATTTTATTTAAAGACCTGTAAAAAACTTTTGCTGTAAATTTCTTAAAAAAAGTTTCTCCTTTTCTTTGGATTCTTTTCCCATATACAACCTCATAGCCCTCTTTCCACTTTTTTATCATCTCAAGAATTACCTCAGGAGGGTCTTGAAGATCTGCATCTATAACTATTATTGCATTACCACTGGAACTATCCATTCCAGCGGTTATGGCAATTTGATGACCAAAATTTCTTGAAAAACTAATTAATTTTATGTTTTTGTCATTTATACAGATGTCCTTTACAATTTCTAATGTATTATCTTTACTACCATCGTTTACAAATATTATTTCATAACTTTCTCCAGTTAAATTCATTACCTCTTTTAATCTTCTATATGTTTCATTAACAACTTCTTCCTCATTATATAAAGGAACTACAACTGAATATTGAATACTATTCATATATAACCCTCCCTATTTTTTGTTTGGTGCTAAATCATATAAAGTTATTGATTCTCTTCCCATTTGTATCTGGTTACTTTCACTGTTTGTTCCAAGCCACTCACTTTGTTGAACCTCTTTTCCATTTTGCTTTACCCAATTAATAACCTCACTTTGGTTTCCTCCCATTCCACCAACAGCAAAATACCTAATTTCGCCATTTTCAACCATGGTCTTTAACTTTTCCACAGTTAAAATTGGATCACTTCCAGAAAATCCACCATATGTCATAACGCTTTCACCATATTGAAGTATAATACTATCTGCTGTGTGTGAACTTGAAACAGCTACCAAATACTTTTCTCCGTTTCTATGGTTTTGTAAGTACTTTATTAAACTTGAATTTATGCCTTCATTTCCAATATTATTATGCAAACTATTCATTGGCATTTTTCCCGTATTTTTTATATCTCCTGGCATTCCTCCCATTCCCATTCTCCCATTTTGAGGCCCAGCTACCGGAATTACAGATTGGTCTCCATATATCATTGGGCATGCTGCCCATATAGCTGGAGATATTAATATAGCAAGTAAACCTGTTATTAAATACATTCTTAATTGATTTATTTTCTTGTTCTTTAAAATAACTAATGCACTAGCTGATATAATACCTAATCCTAATACTACTGGTATTAAAATACTACTAAATGTATTGTTCCTTGATAATATTAAAGCTTGAACTAGTGAAGTTATTACAATTGATGCTGGAAGTAAATATCCCCTCCATGATGAAGTCTTAAATTCTTTCCACATCATTGTTATTCCAATACCTGACAATGCTGCAATTGAAGGTGCAAGCATTGATAAATAATATCTATGGAAAAATCCTGCTATACTAAAGAAAGCAATCATAGGAAATAGCCAAAGTGACCATAAGATTAAATGTCTTGTGACGTTTTTATCTTTTCTATTGGTATTTATCGCTAGTGTTAATACCCCAAATAAAGCCATTGGAACTAACCAACCTATTTGTCCTCCTAATTGAGAGTTAAATATTCTAAATATACCTTTGTTTCCATTTTCACCAACACCACCAACTCCACCATTGCCCATATTTCCATTTGGTCTTTTCATATTTTTAAAATCATTTGCTAGATTAAATTCTTGATTACTTTTCTGTTCACCATTTAAATTAGGTTGTTGCATATCCTGTGGAGGTTGTTGAAAATTTGGTTTTATATCCGGTGGGGTTCCTTGCTCCATATTAGGTTGATTAGGTGGAGTCATTTGTTCAAAATTTTGTGATTGTGATTGATTCATGTTAGGCTGCTCTGGTACATTTGTTTTTGATGATGTACGTCCTAGAAGTCTTTGAATTCCATTATACCCTAATGCAAGTTCAATAACCGAATTAGTACTGCTACTTCCTATATATGGTCTATTATCTTTAGGAGTCAAATCTACTGCAATTGCCCATGAAAATGATACTGCAACAAGAACAATAATTGCTAATATGCTATGTTTTATTCTTTTACCTAAGCCTGTATTTGATGTAATTAAATAAACCATATAAAATGCAGGTAATATCATAAATGCTTGCAACATTTTAATATTAAATCCTAAACCTACCAGTACCATTGAAATTAAAAGATGTTTTAAGCTTCCTTTTTCTGCTGCCACTATTAATGCCCATGTAGCAAATAAAAGAACCACAATCAATGAAGCATCAAGATTATTAGTTCTGCTTACAGCAATTAATATTGGAGTTAAAGAAAATATAAGTGCTGAAATGAGACCAGCATTTTTACCAAAACTTCTTTGAACAAGATGATAAATTATATAAGTCGAAATAACTGTTGAGATTGCCTCAGGCAATATAACACTCCAACCATGTACTCCAAAAACAAACGCAAATATTGCTTGAATCCAAAGTCCAAACGCCGGTTTATCTACCGTTACAAAACCAGATGGATCATAGGATGCATAGAAAAAATTATGCCAGCTTGTTAGCATGCTTTTTACTGTTGCTGTATAATATGAATTGGCATAACCTTGTTTCCAAACTCCGTAGTAGCTTAAAAATACAGACATCATTAAAATAAAAATAAGTGCCATAGTTTGCCAATTTTTCTTTTTAGCAGATTCCATCATTATTTAACATCTCCCTTCGAAAAATTCTATATATATACTATGGCTTTAACTTTTCTTGTAAGTGTCAAAATTGTGAATTAATTATTAAGTTATGTGTTTTGATTCTGAAAAATAAAGAAGGTAGGCTTGTTTTATTGAAACCTACCTTCTTATATATTTTTATACTCTATTTTAAACTTGTTAAATACATATGCTAAATCCATAGCTATTCCATTGCTTAAATAACTTTATTACTTTTTTATTTTTTTACAGGAGTTATTGTTACCCCACCTTTACTCATATCATAAAGCTCCATGAAAAAATCATTTCTTTTGTATTCCTTTATAGATTTACTATTTCCTATTTTAATTTCAAATAAATTTGTATCATTATCATTTATATAACCAAAATGAATTAAATAATGTGACGTAGATGTGTTTAGCATAAAAGTTTCTTCAATATTAAGTTTATTAGCATTAAGACTTTCTTTTAACTTGTACTTACCATTTTTCTCAAGTTCATAAGTTGCACATCCTAAACATTCCTTGTTTAATCTGTTCAACTTATATGTATAAAGTATAACCAAACTATTATCAATATTTTGCTGTTTAATCACTTTAAACTCATTACTTTTTATTGATTCTTGAAAATCCTTATTTATTCTCAATATTATATCTTCATATACTTTATCTCGCTCAATATAAGCAACACTATTAATCTGATTAATAATGTTAATATGATTATATCCATATATAATTAGTTTTAATGAAAATAAAAATAATATTATAAACATCATTGTTTTCTTCATAAAATAGCTCCTTTAAATTATTAATCTTAATTATTAGTTTACCATACATGGATTTTATTGTAAATGTATTTTGCCCTTTTTCATCCCTGTTTTTCTATTCTAAATTTATAATCCACATCATATTTTAACTCATTTGAATAAATAGTTATTTTTACATTTTGTCCACTATTTATATCAAATACATATTCACCAGATTCATTTACTTCTAAAACCTTTATATTCCCATCATTGACTTCTATTTTAATTTTTGTTTTAGAGTTAAAGTTTAATTTATAGGTACCCTTATTTAAATTTAACTTATAATTATCTACATCCCCTGCAAAATCTAAATATGCTTCATAAGTTTCACCTAAATTTATTTTTGTTGCTAAGTAATCATAATTGTTAAATTCATATTTGTCCTTAAAAAGCTCCACACCATCATCAACTATTTTTTTATACCTCATTGGGACATAGACTCCACTTTCAACATCCTTTTTTATGTCCTCATAACTTCTATAGTTTATTATTGTTCTATCAAATGTTATGTTTTTACCTGTTGTTGCCTCCATTACTATCATGCCCTTTTTATCTGCCGATTCCTTTAGAAAAATAAATACATGATTTTTCTTTGAATTTAAAACATCCATTGGCTTTAAATCCTCTAACTTTATTGGATAAAAAAAATCCTCTAATGTTTCTGTGGATGCTTTTATTGGAAGTTTAAAAACTGCACTGACAAAACCAGAACAATCAAGACCTGCCGTAAGTGTTTTGTATCCACCTGATGTATTTATATTTCCTGCTATATAGCCCTTTTTTATTGCGTCTTGAAAATTTTTTACTTGTGGCTGATTACTTACATCTAATGATATGTACCCACCCCAACAATAAGGAATACCACTAACAAGTCCATCTGTTTTTAAGTATCTTGGCATTGTTATTTCTTCGTTGTTTACTATGCTGTTTCTTTGATGATTATATTCCCAGACATAATTTATCATTTCCATTCCCCTTTTATATGCTGTGCTTCGTTTCATCTTTGAAACATCAAGTGGCTTTGGCTCTTTTGTTTTAGGTGGTGTAAGTAAAATAATAAATAAAAGTATTAAAGCTATTAATAAGATAAGTAGATAGGATTTTAATAAATAGCTTAATATATTATTTCTTCTTCTCCTATACATTCTTCTATACCTAAATCTGTACTTAAATCTTCTAAAGTTTATTAATCCCATAAAATCCCCCTTACAATATGCTTCAATTACAATAATATTAAAAATTTTTTGGTTTTATGTTTCTAGATTTATTGATATAATTAATTAAAGGAGGGATTGTATGCAATATTTAATTTTTCTAATTGCCATTTTAATAGGAGTAGTGGCATCATTTATACTTTACAAGATTTTTAAAACACTAAAGGTACCATTTATAACATCTATTTTAGTTGTTTTATTTGGTTTATTTTTAGTTATCAAGGCAAAGGCTATGCCTAGCGAAGGCATGAAAGATTTGGCATATATTATAAACGCAATGCTTTTATTCTCAATAACAATAGGAATGTGGATACATCAAATAATAATTAAAACAAAAAGATAAAGAGATAAAAATAGCACCGAAATAGGTGCTATTTTTATCTCTTATTTATCATTGTATCCATTTGGATGGTTTTTGTGCCATCTCCAAGCTGTTTCAATAATCTTCTTTATATCTGTATATTTTGGATTCCAATTTAGTTCTCTTCTAATTTTATCTGAACTTGCAATTAAAACTGCTGGATCTCCTGCTCTTCTTTCAACAACTTCCTTTTTAATGTTTATTCCTGTAACTTCCTCAGCAGCCTCAATTATCTCTTTAACAGTAAATCCATTTCCATTTCCTAAGTTATATACTGTTGAGTCTTTGCCATTATAAAGTGCCTCAAGTGCAAGTATATGTGCTTCTGCTAAGTCATTTACATGTATATAGTCTCTTATACATGTTCCATCCTTTGTATTGTAATCATCTCCAAATATCTTTATGCTATCTCTCTTGCCAAGGCAAGTTTGAAGTACAAGTGGAATTAAATGTGATTCTGGGCTATGGTCTTCTCCTATATCTCCTTCATCATCTGCACCACATGCATTAAAATATCTTAATGCAACATACTTAAGTCCATAGCTTCTTGAGTAATCCTCCATTGCATTTTCCATTATAAGCTTTGTCTTCCCATAAACATTAGTAGGATTTTTAGATATATCCTCAGTTATAGGAATCATCTCTGGTTCTCCATATACTGCTGCTGTTGATGAAAATACCAGCTTTTTAACATCATTTTTAAGCATTACATCAAGTAGATTAAGTGTACCTTGAACATTGTTATAGTAATACATTTGTGGTTTTTCCATTGACTCTCCAACTAAGCTATATGCTGCAAAATGAACAACTGAATCAATATTGTAGTTTTTTATTGTCCATTCTAGCTTTTCACTATCAAATATATCTCCCTCAACAAAATGTGGGCTTTTTACTGCTTCTTTATGTCCTTTAACTAGGTTGTCATATACTACTACATTTTTACCCATTTTGTTTAGCATTTTTACCGTGTGTGAGCCTATATACCC
The DNA here is from genome assembly GCA_026416355.1 of Clostridiales bacterium. Taxonomy (GTDB): domain Bacteria; phylum Bacillota; class Clostridia; order Clostridiales; family Caloramatoraceae; genus Thermobrachium. The sequence goes on from JAOAFH010000049.1 coordinate 17,508, forward strand.
AGCCCCTCCAGTTACTAAAATATTCATCAAAATCACCCCTAATTATTTTCTTGAAGAACAATATCTAAAAACCAGTTTTGTTCCTCATTTACATCCAATGGTTTTATTTTACCATATTTTTTGGCTATTTCAACAGAATCGTAGAAGGCATTTGAAGGCTCAAGTGCACAGTTATATTCATTTTTAAATCCACCTTCGTTTATCCAAACTCCTAGGTATGGTATTTTATCTTTTGGGAACACTAGCTTATAGAGTAAATTATTTTTATTTAATGTTAATGCCGCTTCCCCTTTCTTAACTTCTCCATTTACATAAAATTTTTCTGTCTTTTCAAGGGTTTTGGGTCCAATTCTATCAACCCTTATACTTTCTCCATTCACATCACAAGTTTCAGGGAATGAATGTATATTCCCTACTTCTCCATATATACTGCTTTTGTGGACATTAATTATGCTATCATAATGTAAAATAATCCTACTTTCTTCATCACACGCAACCAGCCCATGGAATGCCCAAAGTCCATAAAGTGGGTAGCTTCCTGTGTTTTTAACCCTATAACCTAGCTTTATTTTGTTTTCTTCAAGCTTTAGTGTTCTTGTAAACTCGTAATTAAAGTTTACTCCCTTAACCTTTGCAATAATTTCATCTTCTTTAACTTCTATTTCCCAAGGAATGCTCCAAAGCTCACCATGGTCAGGCATTTTAGCATTATATCCTTCATAAGGATAAATGCATTCATCAATTGTTGGATACATTTCATCTATTCCTGATGTATCATATTTTTCAAAGCTATCTCCATATTCTGCTAAAGTATATTTGTTTAAAGTTGGCTGTGCTAAAACCTCAAAATTTTGTGGCTTATATACAATTGAGGCTATCTTAGCACCAAGCTTAGGTAATAAAATTAAGCTAATATATTCATTTTCAACTTTAAGTCCTTCTAATCCTTTATAAATTACATTTTCAACCTTCATATTAGCACCTTCCTAAATATTTTACCCCATCGCCAATTTTAGTTACATAAAAGGCTGCTTCAATTCCTGTTATTTCTTTATATCCCTTTGAAACCTCTTTTATAAATTCATCTTCTTTTCCCTCTTTAACAACAGCAATTGCACATCCGCCAAAACCAGCACCTGTCATTCTTGCGCCAAGACAACCATCATATTTAAGTGCTTCTTCAACAATTGTATCAAGATGAAGTCCTGTTACCTCATAATCATCTCTTAATGAATTATGTGATTGTATTAGTAGTTTTGAGAATGCTTCAATATCTCCTTCTCTTAACACTTTTACTGCATCTTTAACCCTTATATTTTCTGAAACAGCATGTCTTGCTCTCTTTTTAATTGTCTCATCTTCAATATAGTCTAAGTCTGAAATTTCAGCTTGGCAAAGGTTTTCTATTTGCCTATAATTTTTTATTATTTCAAGCGCCTTATCACATTCTGCTCTTCTTTCATTATACTTTGACTCACTTAACTCTCTTCTTTTGTTTGTATTCATTATAACTAGGCTTGCATCCTTTAGGTTAAATGGAACATATTCATAATAAAGAGTTGAACAATCAAGAAGTATAGCGCTATTTTCCTTTCCAACTGCAACTGCAAATTGGTCCATAATACCACAGTTTACTCCAACAAATTTATTTTCAACTTCTTGACATAATTTTGCAATCTCTACTCTATCTACATCTTCTCCTTTGTTTTTATGAAGAAGAATATATGCTGTTAAAACTTCTATTGCAGCTGATGATGATAGACCTGCTCCATCTGGCAAGTTGCTATAAAATAATATATCAAAACCCTTTACATTGTATCCTAGTTCCTTAATCTTTTTTATAACTCCCTTTGGGTAGTTGCCCCAATCATCCTTTTCATCATATACAATTTCCTTATCTAAATCTACAATTACCTCTCCATCGGCATTTTTTGATTTTAGTCTTATTATATTGTCCTCTCTATCCCTAAGCATACCATATATTCCTATTGTTAATGCCCCTGGAAAAACATATCCTCCATTGTAGTCAATATGTTCTCCTATTAAATTAACTCTTCCTGGTGAAAAATAAACTTCAACTTCTCCTTCACCATATTCTTTAACAAACATGTCCTTAAGCATTGTAAGCTCCATAATTATCCCCCTATCTTTTCTAAAAATTTATTTAATGCTTCTCTTAATTGCTCAGAAGTTTCTTCAACTGCAAGTGTATTACATGCAGCCCATGCCCCCATCTCAGATGATGCATAATACTTAATTCTATTTGCATCTCTAAGTGGTGGGTAAAACTCTATATGGAAATGATAATAATCTTTGCTGTCCTTGTATTCCTCGCTGTTTACAGGTGTTTGATGTATACACATCATGTATGGGAACAGTCTATCAAATAAAGTATCAAAGGCTCCTGTAACCTTCTTTAATATATCTGCTAAATCCCATTTCTCTTTATCTGTAAACTCTGTAAAGTTGCCCTTGTGTGCTTTGCTAACTATAAACACTCCATAAGGATAGTCTGTAAAGAATGGGATATATGCAATAAAGCTTTCGTTTTGATAGATTACTCTTTTTTCAAAGTCTGTTTCTTCTTTGTTCATTCTGCAAATCATACAGTCCTTGTGCTCATCATAATATTCCTTACAAGCATCTAATTCAACTTTAACTTTAAGTGGAACAAATGAATAACCATATATTTGTCCATGAGGATGTGGCATTGTAACTCCAACTTCTTCTCCTCTGTTTTCAAATTCAAATATATATTTTATTTTTTCATCCTTTGAAAGTTCTTCAAATCTTTCTGTCCATAGGTTTACAAGCTTATATATATGTGAAACTTCAAGTTCTGGAAGTGTTTTTGTATGCTCTGGTGAATATAAAATAACCTCGCACTTTCCATAGTTTTCTGCAACCTTGTATAAATCATTTCCCTCTACATCTGGCACACCTGGTGTTTGTGTTAATGCAGGGAAATCATTGTCATATTTATATACATCATAATTATCTGGCACTTTGCCTGAGCCTGGGCAAAATGGACACCAATCCTTTGGCATATTAGGTCTTTGTTGTCTATTTGATGCTACCATTGTCCAAGTCTTTAAAAGTGGGTTCCATCTTAGTTCTGCCATATTTATTCCTCCTTATAGAAAACCTTTTCTATAATCATTATACTATACATCTTTCAAAAAATAAATAGGAATTTTCGAAAAATTAAAATAAGCCTATGAATTTTTTAAATTCATAGGCTTATTA